>CAZEGG010000001.1:0-30044 GCA_964511755.1 uncultured Desulfobacteraceae bacterium
AGCCGCCAATCCATTGGAAAAACATCTTCTTTCAACGTGGAACAATTCGTCAACAAGTGTCTGAACCTCCTGATCCATCAGGCCTCGTTTCAGAATATAAGAATCAAGAAATACTTTGCCCCGGACCTGCCTGAACTTGCCGGGGACATGGGACAGCTTCAACAGGTATTTACCAACCTGTTCGTCAATGCCGCGGACGCCATGGAAGGGAAAGGCGAACTGTCAATCTCGGCCACGTATGACCATGACAGATCGCTTTTTCTGTTCAGCGTGAAGGATACCGGCCCGGGCATCCCCAAAGACCAGTTTCAGAAGATATTCGATATGTTTTATACCACCAAACCGGCGGGAAGAGGTACCGGTCTCGGACTGAGCATCTCTCAGAATATTGTCAAGCTCCATGGAGGACAGATATACGTGGAGTGTCCGCCTGAAGGGGGTACTGTATTCACCATTGAATTGCCTTGTGAGTTTACGGAGGCATGTGGTGAACAACCTGTTTTTGTCGGGATTGATGGGTGAGCGATGAGTGATTTGATCCGAATTCTCGTGGTTGATGACGAAAGACCCATTCGGGAAGGTTGTCATCGTGTTTTGACAGCAAAGGATTATGACACGATTACCGCTGAGAACGGGCAGGAGGCGCTTGAAATCCTTGCGCGGGAGATGGTAGACGTGGTCCTGCTGGACCTGAAAATGCCTATTCTCAGCGGGGAGGAAGTTCTTCAGGTGGTGCAGGAGCGCCATCCTGAAATTCCGGTCATTATCATCACGGGCCACGGAACGGTTGACACCGCAGTCGAATGCATGAAGAACGGGGCCTATGATTTTATCACGAAACCGTTTCAAATAGACCAGTTTATGGCCACAGTGAACCGGGCCAGTGAAAAACGGAAACTGGAGAGACAGGCCCGCCGGTATCAGGAAGAGAACATCCGTAACCTCTATGACCTCCATATGGAGAAGAGCCGGCTCCTGACCATGATCAACTGCATGGCCAATGGCGTCATGGTCACAAACCGCAGCATGGAGGTGGTCCTGCATAATCCGGTTCTCATGCAACTTCTTGACATCAAAGAAGAACTGGATACCCCCGTTCCGATTTCCAGGATTACCGGCGACGAAACGCTCGTAAAGACCCTGGAAGTGATCCTCGCCCAGAGTGGTGGCAAGGAAGAGTGGATCTCTCAGGAGATCCAAGCGGGGCTCAAGGTCCTGCGTGCCATTTCCGCCCCGGCCCTCGGCCCTGACGGAGGTGTCATGGGAACGGTCACCGTTCTGGAAAACATAACCCCCTTCAAGCAGCTTGACCAGATGAAGACTGATTTTGTGAACATGGTCGCTCATGAACTCAGGAGTCCCCTGGTTTCCATCAGACAGCTTCAGAGCGTCATCCTCGAAGGCCTGACCGGCCCGCTGAATGAAAAGCAGAAAGACTACATTTCGAGGGGAATGAGCAAGATTGATGCCCTGCTCGGTCTTATCAACGATCTTCTCGACATTGCAAAAATAGAGGCAGGGAAATATGTCCAGCATCGGGTCCCCACTGATTTGGGGAAATTGATCGAGCAGGCAGTGAAGCTCATGGAGCCCAGGGCGAAACAGCAAGGCATCGCCATTACCTGCGAATACCGTGATCTCAAGCCCGTCCAGGCGGATCCGAAGAACATGGAAGAGGTATTGAATAACCTCCTCAGCAACGCCATCAATTATTCCCCGAACGGAGGAACCGTGGAGGTCCGTGCCAGGAGCATGGGAGAGTCCATAGAAATAGAGGTCAGGGATACGGGCGTGGGTATCCCCGAGGAAGAGCTTGCTAAAATCTTTGACAAGTTTTACCGGGTAAAACATCCGGAGACGCGCAAGGTAATTGGAACAGGCCTTGGTTTGCCGATAGTGAAAAACATTGTTGAGGCCCATAACGGCATAATCGAGGTTGACAGTATTCCCGGCCGGGGAAGCACATTCAGGATCCGCCTCCCTATAATTGCAGAGATTTAGACTGCAGCAGGGGAACACCGCAGCTGCTGAAGACAAAATCTTGGACATGAATGATGATAGATAATGAGCTGGACGAAATACAGCGCGTCCTGGTGGTTGACGATGAACCCGTGGTGAGAAACGGCATTCAACGCGCCTTGGAAAACAGACGCATGGCAACCAGACTCGCGTCGCGAGGGCAAGAAGCTCTCGACTTGTTGGAGCACCAGTCTTTTGACCTCGTACTCCTCGACATACGCCTGCCTGATATGGACGGGGTAGAAGTACTGCGGCAGATCCGCCTTCGTTCCCCGGAAACCGCCGTCGTCATGATCACCGGATATCCCACCATTGATTCCGCGGTGCATTGCATCAAGCTGGGCGCCGTCGATTACCTGGTAAAACCGTTTCGCCTGGATGACCTGGATGCGGCACTCAAGAAATCTCTCTCCCGTCAGAATTCCTTAATGAAGCCCTCCGTCAGCTCTCTGGGCCTGGAGATCGACTCCAAAGAGAACCTGATTATCGGTCAGAGCAGGCCCATGAAAATAATCTTCGAAAAGATACTCAAGGTAGCATCCACGGGGAGCACCGTGATGATCACCGGAGAAAGCGGCACCGGGAAAGAACTGGTCGCACGGGCGATCCATGCAAACAGCGATAGAAAAAACGATGAATTTGTGGCGGTGGATTGTTCTTCACTGGTAGAAAATCTGCTTGAAAGCGAACTTTTCGGACACGTAAAGGGTTCCTTCACGGGGGCGGTTCAGACAAAGCACGGGTTATTTGAACTGGCAAATCACGGAACATTTTTCTTTGATGAAATAGCAAACCTCAGTCTCAACATACAGGCAAAACTCCTTCGGGTGATCCAGGAAAGAGAGTTCATGAAGGTGGGCGATCAGAGGAAGATAAAGCTCGATATCAGGATCATCTCCGCATCCAACAGAAACCTGGAAGAATCGGTTCGGAAGGGCGAGTTTCGTGAGGATCTCTACTACCGCCTGAGTGTAGTCCCCATTCATTTGCCCCCGCTTCGGAAGAGAACCGATGACATCTCCCTTCTCATGCATCATTTTTTGAAGAAATTCGCCGGCAGGCTGAAAAAACCCATCCCGGAAATATCTCCCGAAGCCATGGAGGTGTTGAAGAATTATGCCTGGCCCGGCAACGTGAGAGAACTGGAACACACCATTGAAAGGATCTTGATCCTCGAGGACACCGACCTGATCCGTCCACGCGACTTGCCTTCTTTCATCACCCAGCGGCAGGGAGAATTCCAGATGTTTTCTGAAGAACTCTTCTCGCTGGAAGAACTGGAAAAGAAGTACATCCGCTTCGTCCTTCGCCGCACAAGGGGCAGGAAGACAAAAGCCGCCGAAATCCTCGGCATCAACAGGAAAACATTAGGGCTCAAAGTAAAGAAATACGGTTTATCCGGGTAAACTGCCTTTCCCCCGTCCGGCCGCGCTCCCCTGCTGTTTTTCTTTTTCCTCATCCAGATAGAGTGCCGCGAGTATTTTGGCATCGGTGAGGATATCCGGGATCCGGGATGATTCGTTGGGCTGATGGGCCGTATCAGCGCAGGTGGACCAGACGGCAGCGGGCAACCCATATTTCCGGAAAAATGCGGCAACGGTCCCGCCTCCGATCCCCATGGGCGTTCCCTCACGACCCGTAACCCCTCTGATGGCTCTCTTCAACGCGAGCACTACCGGCGAGTCAACGGGAGTGGGTTCCGGGGCCTCCTGGCGCTGGATCGTGTCCAGTTTGATTTCCAAGTCAAGCTCCGAGGCTATCCCGCCGGCGATGTCCCGGCAGGCCGAAAGGACCTCCTCTGTTTCATACCGGGGCAGAATCCGGCAATCCAGGGAAAAGACAGCTTTTCCCGGGATGGTATTGATGTTCGGCACGTTTGGCTCCATTCTGGTGGGACTGAACGTGGATGTCGACGGGCTGAAAAGGCTGTCCGAGTGAGGGAAAAGCTTATCCAGTTCCTGCAGGGCCAGGATCAGCCGTGCCGCCCCAACGAGGCTGTTCTTTCCCTTGTGCGGCGTACTGGCATGACACTGCCTCCCGAGGATGGTGAACTGGAGCCAGAGCATGGATTTTTCTGCGATTTCAATCATGGTCCCATCCTCGTTCCCCGCATCCGGCACGATGATGAGGTCCTGCTTCCCGAACAGGTCTTTCCGATGTTGCAGGAGGTACTGAAGCCCGAATTCGCTCCCGGTTTCTTCATCCGCCACAACGGCCAGCCCTACCGGACGGGAAAGGGCTTCCCTTGAATCGAGGATCCCTTTCAATGCCAGATGGGAACTGACAAACCCGTGCTGATTGTCTTCCACTCCCCGTCCGATGACCCTGTCCCCTTCTGTCTTCACCGTGTAGGGGTCCGCATCCCACAGAGAAAGATCCCCGGGCGGGACGATGTCCAAATGGCTCAACACCCAGACAGCGGGCGCCTTGAGCCCTTCTCCCCATTTGGCTATCAGGTTGGGCCTGTATCCGTCAGGGACCCTCGAATCCGGCGCTTTGATCTCTTCCAGCACATCCGGGTTCAGTTCCCGGAGTGCTGTTTTGACATACTTTGCTTTTTCGTGTTCGCCTGTCCCCCCATTGGCAGGACCCAGGGCAACCCTCGATGTGAGTTCGGTCTGGAGACGGATCACCTCTTCGCGGTACCCGTCAATTCTCTCGAAAATGTTGTTCAGCCTGAACATCTAGTTTCTCTCCTTTTCGTTTCCGTCAGCGCAATTCCTCTCCGGGACCACGGTGAAACCGGAAAGTTCGGCTATTTCACCCATCATCTGATCGAGAAGGAGTTCGTAACGGGTATTTTCATCGGTCTGGAAGGGTCGGCCGAAGCGGACCGCGACCGTCGTCCTCAGCCCGCCTTTCCGATAGCGGATGCCGACCGGAACAAAGGGAAGCGCGAGCCGGGAAAGCACCAGACGGATAATGCCGGCGTGGCCCGGTCCCATCCTGTCCCGGTAATAGGTCCCTTCCGGAAAGATAACCACTCCCTCTCCTTCCTTGAGGAACCGGATAACGGCCTTCATGGATCGCCTGCTTTCAAGGGGTTTTTGCCGATTCAAGGGCAGTCCACCGAGGGCGGTCAAGTACCATCGGGCGAGAGGGTTCCGGAACAATTCGTATTTCGCCACATAGTACAAAGGCCGCGGAGTAGCAAGGCTCAGCAGCGGGATGTCCTCCCAGCGCTGGTGCTTGGGGAGGAGAACGAAGGCGCTCTCCCGAGGCAGGTTGTCGATTCCTTCCACGCGAAATGCAAAAAAAGGGCAAAGGAGAATGCGTCCGGCCCTCCTGGTGATCCGGAACACCCATTCCTTTCTTCCCAATCCGGTTTTCCCGGGACAGCCGATCTCCGCGTGAGTTTTCGTTCCTCTATGCCGGAAAACTCCGCGGTTATTCAACGGTGACGCTCTTCGCAAGGTTTCTCGGTTTGTCAATATCGCGGTTGAGGAGGCCGGCACAGTAATAGGCCAGGAGCTGACAGGGAATCACCGCCAGTATGGGATTCAGGAAGTCCAGCGTCGCGGGAATTTCAATAACGTCATCCACGATTTCCGCTACCTCCTCGTCCCCCTCGGTAACTATAGCTATCACCGGACCTTTCCGGCTCTTTATTTCCTGGATATTGCTGATCATCTTCTCGTACATGTCATCTTTCGGCAGGATTGCCACCGTGGGCATTTCCGGCGTAATCAGGGCAATGGGACCGTGCTTCATCTCCCCTGCGGCATATCCTTCGGCGTGGATGTAAGAGATCTCCTTCAGCTTGAGGGCGCCCTCCATGGCGATGGAATAATTGAATTTCCGGCCCAGGAAAAGCCAGTTCTGGCATCTGTGGTACTTTTCTGCGATGGCCTCAATGTGATTCGCCTGCGAAAGCACCTTCCTTATTTGTTCCGGAAGTGCCTGAAGTGCGCGAATGGTCTCTACTCCCTCGGTCAGGGAGAGGTTCTGGTGTCGGCCCAGCAGGAGTGCCAGGAGGATGAGGATCGTGAGCTGCGAAGTGAAGATCTTGGTGGATGCCACACCGATCTCGGGACCGGCATGGTTATACACGCCTGCTTCCGTCTCGCGGGAGATGGAACTGCCCACCACATTGACGATCCCAAGGAGCCTCGCTCCTTTTCTCTTTGCCTCGCGGATAGCGGCCAGCGTGTCGGCAGTTTCTCCTGACTGGCTGATGGCAATGATAAAGGTGTTGGGGGGAAAGTTGAGCTTCCGGTACCGAAACTCGGAGGCGACTTCCACCTCCACATCGATGTCTGTCAGCTTTTCAAATACATACCGTCCCGCGCACCCCGCATAATAGGATGTCCCGCAGGCCACGATCACCAGATGTCGGCACTGCTTTAATTGGTCCCATACCGGCGTTATCCCACCCAGTTTCGGGACACCTTCCCCGAAGTCAAGACGTCCCCGCATGGCATTGCGAACCGTTTCAGGCTGTTCGTATATCTCTTTCAGCATGAAATGCGGAAACCCGCTCAGTTCCGCGTCTTCTGCATGCCATTCCACAGTCTCTATGGACCTCTGAATGGGTTCGGCCCGGGCGGTCGAAATGACAAAATCGTCCTGTCTCAGGGTTGCGAGTTCATTGTCCTGGAGGTGAATCACCTGGTTTGTGTGGCGGACCATGGCGGAGACATCCGACGCCGCAAAATGACCTTCGTCGCTCAGCCCGATGACCAGCGGACTTCCCCTTCTTGCGACTACGATCTCCCCGGGGACATCCTGATGAATCACGGCAATACCGAAGGTGCCTTCCACCTGCGACATGGTTTTTCTGACGGCCTCTGTCAGGTCTCCTTCAAAATTGCGCCCGATCAACTGTGCCAGAACTTCCGTGTCTGTTTCGGAATAGAATTGGTACCCCTCTTTTTGCAGTTTCTTCTTCAGGAGGGCGTAATTTTCTATAATGCCGTTGTGGACCAAGAATACCTTTCCCTCCTGGTCCATATGGGGATGGGCATTGTGTTCCGTTGGTTCACCATGGGTTGCCCAGCGGGTATGAGCGATACCCGTGGATCCGTTCATTTTCAGGGAATTGATCTTTTTTTCCAGTTCGATGATCTTTCCCACGGCCCGCTGGCAATTGATGGTCGATCCATCCTGCACAGCGATTCCTGCCGAATCATAGCCGCGATATTCCAGCTGCTTGAGGCCGTCCATAAGGATGGGTCGCGCCTGTTTTTCCCCCACGTACGAGACGATGCCGCACATGCTTCATCCTCCTCCTTATTCCAATTCTCATTCAAGCGCTCCCGGCGTTGGCTGCGTCGCAGGCTCCTCGACGTACTGCTTTCGTACGCCTCCGTCGCCTACTCCTTGCCGCCTAGGTATCATCTTGAATGCAAACCGGAATAATGGTCAAATGGCTGAGGGGTCTCCTGTTCACCCCCCAACAGGTCCTATTCAAGAGAGAACTTCATAGTTTATGATCGCCCGGGCGATCTCGTTGGATCTGACACCCAATATCCGTCCATGGACCTCCAGAACCGCCAGGCAGAATCCGTCAGAATCGTCTTTCCGCATGGCGTATGCGGTGGTCCAATCATATCTGTGAAGGTCGGAACTGTCGTTGATGGTTCCCGTCTTGGCGCCCAGGTCCAACCCTCGAAATCTCCTTTTTCTCTGCAGGTGCCAGAAAGATCTGCGACACGTACCGTATCGTACGGTATCGTGCATCATGGTCTGCAAATACCGGGCCGTTTGCGCTGAAATGGGGATTCCCAGCACATCCGGGTGCGCCCGGTACACCGGCACATCCTGTTTCTTGATTTCATTGATCACCCAGGGCTTCATCACCTTTCCTCCGTTTGCAACGGCACAGGCGAGAAGCGCCGCATGAAAGGGAGAAATGAGGGTACGCCTGTTAAATCCCGATGTCACTTCAGCGATCCCGTAAGGATCCTCGGGGACGTCTATGACACTCGGGGAAAGAGGAAGGTCAAACAATATCGGGCGATTGAAGAAAAATTTCTGGGCATAATCAACGATCGTTTTCCGCCCTAGGGTGTAAATCCCGAGCTTTCCAAACACGGGATTTATTGATTTCGCAAAGGCGCTTCGAAACGTCACTTTCGTTGAATATCTGTTCACCTTCTTTGTCAATTGGTTCTTGTAAAGGGTATGCGCCCTTCCGAGAAAGGAGATCATCCTGTCGGGGGTGAAATGGGCCTTTTCAATAGCAGCAGCTGCTGAGACGATCTTGAAGAGACTGGCGGCCGGAAAACGAGATGTAAGGCAGAGGTTCTCTCCTGGTTTCCCGTCTTTTCGGTAACTCACCATGGCCAGGACCCGGCCGTCCCGTGGACGTAAAACCACAACAGCCGCTTTTTCCGTATGTGAGCGTTCAAGAAGATGATAGATGTATTTCTGCAGTTTGGGCATGATCGTCGTCTGGACCGTCAGCTCGGTATCATTTCTGCGAACGGGAAAGAGATTGGGACTGTTTCCCTCCTCTCCGAATCGTGCAGATATAAGCGGCCAGAGTTCTTCAGTATCGATGGCAACCGGCTTTGGAACAGGGCGAACCACCTTTTGTGCCTGTGGGTAGCTGGCCTCGCTGAAATGGACCAAGATGTTGTTCACCCCATAGATGATCAGCAGGCCTAAGAACGCCAGTCCCCCCGCATAAAGTGTCAGCAACGGTGCCCTTCGGGAGACTTTTTTCCTCTTCGCCTTCTGCTGAAGCCCGGTTTGATACGCCCGCCAGTCTTCCGGAGGCCTTTGGCCGCGTGTCATTGCTGCACCTGACCTATCACGTCAGCACCGTCCATGTACGGCTTGAGCGCTTCCGGGATTGCGACCCTCCCGTCCGGCAGCTGATAGCTCTCCAGAATTGCCACGAGCGTTCTTCCCACCGCAAGCCCTGATCCGTTCAGGGTATGCACAAGCTCGGTTCCTCGTGATCCTTTCCTCTTGAAACGAATTTTTGCCCTCCTGGCCTGAAAGTTTTCAAAATTACTGCACGAAGAGATTTCCCGGTAAAGGCCCTGCCCCGGCAACCATACCTCCAGATCGTAGGTCTTCGCCGAAGAAAACCCCAGATCTCCCGTGCACAGGGACACAACCCGATAATGGAGCCCCAGCCTCTTCAGGACCTCCTCTGCATCGGCCGTCAGTTTTTCCAGTTCATCATAGGAATCGTCCGGTTGTGTGAACTTCACCAGTTCCACTTTGTTGAACTGGTGCTGGCGAATAAGGCCCCGGGTGTCCTTTCCGTGCGAGCCTGCTTCCGATCGGAAACAGGGGGTGTAGGAGACGTAATAGATAGGCAGTTCTTCCTCGGACAGGATCTCCTCCCGATGGATATTTGTCACCGGGACTTCCGCGGTAGGGATGAGGTAATATTCCCAGCCCTGGATCTTGAAAAGGTCTGCTTCAAATTTCGGCAATTGCCCGGTCCCGGTCATGGAAGCTCGATTGACCATGAACGGGGGAAGGATTTCAGTGTACCCGTGCTCTTTTGTATGGATGTCGAGCATGAAATTGATGAGTGCGCGCTCGAGTTTCGCTCCCGCGCCCCTGTAGAGCGCGAACCTGGCCCCTGCTATTTTTGCGGCCCGGGGAAAATCCAAAATGCCGAGCTTCTCACCGATCTCCCAATGCGCAAGGGGTTCAAAGTCCATCTCTCTCTTCTTACCCCAGGTTCTGACCACCGGATTATCGGCTTCATCTGCCCCCACGACGACCGACGCGTGAGGTATGTTCGGAATCACCATCAGAAGTCGATCCAGCTCCTCGATGAATTCACCGATCTCTGTTTCTTTCTGTTTGATTTCTTCTGACACCCGTTTCATCCGAAGAATCAACGAGGAGGCATCTTCTCCCCTCTTCTTCAGCGAAGCTATCTCTTCGCTCACTTCATTCCGGTGATGGCGCAGTTCTTCTACCGCCGAAAGCCTGTTCCGCCGCTCCGTATCAAGGGTATCAAATTGCGATAAGTCCAGGTCGTATTCCCGGTCTTTGAGCATTTTTTTGATTTCCTTGAGATTGGAACGCACGAATTTTAAGTCCAGCATACAGTTTTCCTCCACCACCTGAGTTTCATCCCGGAAATTTGAGACACATGAACTCGACAATCTTCCCTTTATTACATGATCAAAAGGTGATGGTCAAATATTTTGCTCTCTCCCTGATCAACACCTCCTCTCAGATCCTGAATCGGGAGAACCTCGTCTGGTCCGCCAGCGGACGTAGTCGGTGCCGCGGATCATTCTTTTCAGGCGATTCGGGGCGTCGTGAATTCAATTTGAAGTTTCCTTTGGTCCATGCTATGGTTCGAGTGACAAAAGCGCCGTTTTCGCAATGTCTGTATTTATCCGTCAGATGTTGATAAATCGACGGAATACGCGTCTGCGTAATCCATCGAGACTTCCGGCTCAAAGACCGAAATCTTGAGCGTGACCCCGCTTCGGCGAGGTAAAAACGCCTCATTTCTGGATTGGAGAATCGTCCGTGCCCATCCGCCCAGGGTAAATACCGGAGAGGGCAATGACTCTTGCATAACCTGATCGAACGGAATCACATGATGCCTGCACCCGAAACCCGGAAACAGCCAAATCCTGTCTGGAGCTTTTTCTGCTCCGTGCGCTTGACCATCACGCTTCTCATCATCCTCGCACTTGTATCCATCGTGGGTACCCTTATTCCCCAGCGTCAAGCTGCAATAGATTTCGCCCGGAATCTCAGCCCGGGAACTCTGAAGATCTTTTTTTTCCTCGATCTGTTCAATATCTATCACGCGATCTGGTTCAGACTCCTCATTGGAATCCTGACCCTGAACCTCATCATTTGCTCCATCAATCGTTTTCCCGGCATCTGGAAACGTTTCACCGCAACACCCCGGCCTGACAGGCAAAAGCCCTTTGAAGAGCTTCCCGACGAATTGACCTTCATGGTCCGAGGCGAAAAAGCCACAGTCACAAAGGACGTGGAACACACTTTCCGGAAGAAATATAGAAGAGTCCGGGGCAAAGAGTCTAAAGGCGTCTCCTATATATATGGAGAACGGGGACGCCTTACCCATTTCGGTTTTTACCTGATACACCTCAGCATCCTTATTATCCTGGTGGGTGCTATCATAGGGTCCATTTTCGGTTTTGAGGCCTACGTCAACATCGTGCAAGGCGGGGAGGCCGACGTCGTAAGCAGCACAAACGACACGAGCCGCATCCCGCTCGACTTCACCGTGCGTTGTGATCATTTTTCGGTCGATTTCTACGACAACGGGACTCCTAAGGAATACCGATCCGACCTTACCTTCCTCGAAAAAGGGAAAATCCTTACGACGGCAAGTGTTCTGGTCAATCATCCCGCCCATTTTCGCGGCATAACCTTTTACCAGGCCGACTACGGAACAGTCGTCGGGGACCGCGTAAAGCTCAAGATTATCAAGAAGGCGGGCAATCCTGAAACGAGCATCCTGGAAGTGAAGAAAGGCGATTCGACCCCCCTTCCGGGCGGTGAAGGAAGTTTCGAGGTTGCCGACATACAGGGAGATTTCATGAATATGGGTCCTGCCGTCCTCATTCGAGTGCAGCCCGGCCAAGACCGGGAGACAAGCTTCTGGGTCTTCCGGGATCAAGAGGAGATTGAGAAGCGTTTTCCCGGCCTGACCCACAAATTCATCAAACTGAATCCGTCGGCTTTCAAACCTTATACGTTCATTCTCGGTGATCTGGATACCCGGTATTACACGGGACTCGAGGTGGCAAAAGATCCCGGCGTACCTCTCGTGTGGACCGGCTGTTTTCTCATGGTGTGCGGTTTTTTTGTCACATTCTTTATGTCCCACCGGCGCATCTGGATCCGGATAACAGCGGAAAGGAAAAAGGTCCGCATCAGCCTGGCAGGGAGCGCGAGCAAGAATCCGGTCGGTCTTGAAAGAGAACTGTTGCACCTGAGCCGAGGTCTGGAGCAAGATCTCAACGAAAAAGAAAGGAAAGTTTCATGAGTTCCTTTATCCTCAGCTATATTACGTTTGTTTATTTCGGCGCCTTCTTTTTTTACCTCCTCATGATGGTCATGGGGAAAGGAGTTTTCGGCAAGATCGCGACCACCATCTGCGTGCTGGGACTGGCCGGGCATGCTTTGGCTATAGCGATGAGATGGATCGAGTCCTACAGGCTGGGTATCGGACACGCGCCTTTCTCAAACCTGTACGAATCCCTTATCTTCTTTTCATTCACCATTATTCTCCTTTACCTGATCGTCGAATGGCGGACAAAAAATCGTACCCTTGGGGCCTTTGTGACGCCGCTGGCCTCTCTCGCTATGGCATATGCCTCGTTCTCGCCCAACATAAGCAGCCGCATTCAGCCTCTGGTGCCGGCCCTCAAGAGCAACTGGCTCATTACCCATGTCATCACCTGCTTTTTCGGTTACGCGGCGTTCGGTATTTCCTTCGCGCTCAGTATCATGTATCTTCTGAAGAGATTCGACAGCGACGGAAAAAGAGGGATCTTCTTTCGATTGATCCCGGGAACCAGCATACTTGACGACCTCAACTATCAAATGGTGGTGATTGGATTTCTCATGCTGACGCTGGGCATTATCACGGGCTCGGTCTGGGCTCACTCGGCCTGGGGGAGCTACTGGACCTGGGACCCGAAGGAAACGTGGTCCCTCATTACCTGGCTCATCTATGCTGCAGTCCTCCATTCGCGTTTGGTCAGAGGATGGCGGGGCAGGAAGATCGCCATCCTCTGCATGGTCGGTTTCTCCTGCGTCCTCTTTACGTATTTTGGAGTAAATTATCTGGCCGGCCTCCACAGTTACGGAAAAGCATGAGTCGACGCTCTTTCGAACTCTCTCTCCCCCGTCGGATCTCCAGTGTTCTGGTTCGTCTGATCGATGCGGGACAGGAGGCCTATATCGTCGGCGGCGTGCTTCGAGATGCCCTTCTCGGCCGGACCCCCGCACCTGACTGGGATATCACGACTTCAGCACAGTCCCACCTGATACGCGAGCTGTTCAAAGACACCAAGAACTTTTGTCTGAAACATGGAACAGTAACCCTTGTGTTCTCGGACACCCGCGTGGAAATAACTCCTTACAGAGTTCCGGCCCGGTCGCTCGAAGAAGACCTTGCCACAAGGGACTTTACCGTCAATGCCATGGCCTGGGATCCCGCCCGGGAGGCGCTGGTCGATCCATGGGAAGGAGCGGTGGACCTGGATCGGCACATGATCAGGGCGACAGGAGATCCGGATTCACGCTTTCGGGAAGATCCCATTCGCCTCCTGCGTGCAATCCGACTGGCCACCGATCTGGGATTTGAGATACATCCCCGCACGTTTGCCGCAATGGAGGCTGACGCCTTCCTTATCGATGGTGCTGCGGCGGAACGCGTGCGGGAAGAACTGACAAGACTTCTCCTGGGCTCTCGTCCGTCCAATGGTTTCAAGGTCATGCACCGCTGCGGCATACTGCTTGAGGTCCTTCCTGAACTGTGCGAAGGAAAAGGCGTGGACCAGGACCACTCCCATCACCGCTACTCTGTTTTCGACCACACCATGGAGACAGTGGACAGGGTTTTGCCGGATCTTCACCTGCGCCTTGCAGCCCTGTTGCACGATATTGCCAAACCTCGAGTGAAACACTTTGAGCGGGGAAAATGGCGATTCTTGGGCCATGCGCAACAGAGCGCTGATCTCGCGCGAAGGATAATGGCAAGGCTCCGGTTTCCCCGGACCCTCACGGATAAGGTCTCTCACCTCATAGACAACCATATGATTGATTACCGCGCAGAGTGGGGGGACGGTGCGGTTCGACGTCTCATCCGCAGGGCAGGCACTGAAAGTATAGGAGACCTTATACTCCTCCGCAAGGCGGATCTCCTGGCTCACGGCATGGACAACTGCATGACGGAGCCCCTTGAAGATCTGGAAAAGAGGGTCGCCTCAATCCTCCGCAAGCGGCAGGTCGTGTCCCTGCGCGATCTTGCCCTGAACGGGCATGATGTGATGGAAATCCTGCATCTGGAACCAGGTCCCCGTGTAGGCAGAATCCTTGATGGCCTGCTTGAAGCCGTAACAGACGACCCTCGCCTGAACAATCCGGGAGACCTGCTGGCCATTCTCACGAAAGGCATACTCTGAAGCCCGGAGAAATGTCCCAATGTGCTTGACCACCTTTCCCGTATTCTTTATACTGCCTTTCCAATTGACAGATCTCATCCGTCAACCTACTTGCCCAGGCGGTTCCGGAATGCTAATTGCATCGGTGTGCTTTTTCAAGGATCAATCAATGCTTGACACGTCCCCTCAAGAACCGTTGAATCCGAGAGAGGAGTTGTAATACCGCGTGAAAACGAAACACGATCTTATCGTCCCGCTGCTTTTTGTCTTTTGCGTCATATCTTTGACGTGTGGTGGCTGCGCGACACAGGCGCCGTCCAAATCAGCAGCAAACCTCACACAAGCATCCCCCGCCGGCGAAAAAAATGTGTCTCTCAAGAATAAAGAGCAGCAGGCAACGAAAGAGACGACCTCCCATCCCGAGGCTGAGAAGACCGCGCCGCAAAAGAATACTGAAACACCCGATAAAAACGAGTGCGCAACAGCGGGAAATCTCACCGAAAAGGGAACAGGTCAGGAAAACGGCCCCGAAACTCCCGGTGTGATTGCCCCTAAGGAAATTCCGGAGTATCCGGACGCAGAGACTGCCGGACTTCCCGCCTCTATCCCCGACCAGGAGCTGAAAGACGAAGAAGATATCCCGGACGACGTGCAACCGACGGAAACCAAGAACATCCCCAAGAAGAAGACAAACCAGGAACTGCTCGACAGTGCCCTCGAGTTCTGCCAGGCGTCAAATGACTTCTGGAAAAGAGGAAACCTGGATGAGGCGCTGGATGCCCTCGATCAGGCCTATTCACTGATACTGCAGGTGGACCCTGATGATAGTCCCGAACTGCTTCAACAGAGAGAAGATCTCCGCTTTACGATTGCAAAGCGGATAATAGAGATCTACTCTTCCCGGCTTACCGTGGTCAACGGATACCACAAGGCAATCCCGCTCACCACGAACAGATATGTCGAACGGGCCGTCAAACAGTTTCAAGGGCCGGAGAGGAAATTTTTCCTGCAATCGTACAGGCGTTCCGGGCGATACCGCCCAGCCATAGTCAAAGCCCTGAAAAAGGCAGGCCTGCCCGAAGATCTTTCCTGGCTGCCGCTCATTGAAAGCGGTTTCAACATTCGTGCGTTCTCGAAAGCGAGGGCCCTGGGGCTCTGGCAGTTTATTGCGTCCACCGGCTACAAGTACGGGCTTGAACGGAACCGCTGGATTGACGAAAGAATGGATCCTGAAAAGGCGACGCAGGCCGCTATATCCTACCTGAAGGAACTGCACCAAATCTTCGGAGACTGGACCACTGCCCTGGCTGCCTACAATTGCGGGGAAGGAACGGTTCTCAGGTGCATTCGCACCCAGCGGGTAAATTACCTGGACAATTTCTGGGATCTGTACGAAAAGCTTCCCCGGGAAACAGCCTCTTATGTTCCCAGATTTCTCGCAGTCCTGCACATTATCCAAGACCCACAGAAATATGGATTCTCGCTTCCCCCGGTCGACCCGCCCATGGAGGCAGATGAAGTGCCGGTTGAGAAACCCGTTCACCTGGAGACCATAGCAAAAGTCCTGAACGTGCCTTGCCGGGAATTGCTGGACCTGAATCCTGAACTCAAGCGTTATTCCACCCCGGCCCGTTCGTACGATCTCAGAGTGCCGAAGGGAAAGGGCGATCTCCTACTTGCGAAGCTGCCGAGCATTCCGGCGTGGAAGCCCCAGATCCCCGAATTTGTGTACCACAGGGTCCGGCAAGGCGAGGTCCTCTCCCTCATCGCCAGAAAGTACAGGACGACTGTCACAGCTATTATGCGGGTCAACCGGCTCAGGAGCAGCCGGTATCTGCGGGTCGGCTGGAGGCTCAAGATCCCTGCGGGGAGAAGGTACATACTTGAACAGCAGCCGGTCACGCGACAGCCCAGTGCTGAAACTGTGCAGCAAGTACCCGAGAAAAGAAAGTATGTAGTGAAGAAGGGAGATTCTCTCTGGAGGATCGCGCGGCGGTTCGGCACGACCACGGATGCTATCAAGAAAGCAAACTCTCTCAGGAATGCCGATCTCAGTATCGGTCAGGTGCTCATCATCCGGGGCGAGTACGCATCGACAGTAGACAAAGGAAATGCGGTACAATACCGTGTTCGGGAAGGGGACTCTCCCTACACGATCGCGCAGCGGCACCAGATGAATCTTTCCGAGTTTCTTCAGCTGAACAGTCTCACTCCTCGGAGCACCATCTTTCCGGGACAGACTGTCCTGGTCAAAACAAATTAGTGGTGCCCACGAGCTACTTTTCCAGAAGCGCCAATTTCTTGGTGATATTATCGTTAATCCAGTGACTGTCCCACCATTCTATGGGATTGACAAAAATCCCGTCGACCAGGACGGCAAAATGGAGGTGGTCTCCGCCTGCCAGGCCGGTCTGGCCTGTTTGTCCGATGATATCCCCTTTCTGGACCATGTTTCCCACCGCCACGTCAATCTTGCTCAGATGTGAATAGGAAGAGGACAATCCCTGCCCGTGATCCAGTACAACAGTATTCCCGTAAATGCCCATGCGGCCGGCAAAAATGACCTTCCCATTGTTTGCTGCCGGCACCTTGGAATGGGCAATGGAGGCCAGATCCGCCCCCAGATGGGTTTCTCGGTCCACTTCTTTCCCGTGGTAATAGTATATCCGCCGATCGCCGAACCTGGCCATGGACGCAGCGTTCGTCAACCTGAGCCAGACCCCTTCCCAGAGCCTGGTCGGAGTGCTCTTTTTCCCCAATTCACGGAAAGCTTGGCCATTCTCTTTTCGCAGGTCTCTGTTGATCTTCAAGAACTTCTCCAGGGGAGTCGTCTCTCCGGCGAACTGGTAAAATGAAAAATAGGGAAGCACCTGTTTCAGGAAGTGGTCGCTTATGGCCATCTTCTCGGTACGGAACCTCTTCTTCCTGATATGGTAATTGAATGTGGAAGTCGATCGGTTTCCCGCCTTGTCTTTTGCCCAGATGTAGACGGAGGGATACGTCGTCAACTGCTGAGGAATGGTAAAATAACAGACGCGTGTTTCCTTATCAGATCCCTCACTCGCCGGAAATCCCGGAAAGTAGTAGTCATTCACGTAAACCCCGCTTTGTTCTGTATCGGATGAGACTCGGTAAACAACGAGCCCTGTACCGCCCAAGTTGATATTGTGCTGCCTGGAAAGAGTTCGGATGGCCGGCGGGACGGTATCCACGGTCATCTTGTGCTGAAAAACGGAAAGATTGCCGTCGCCCCCGTTCCTTCTCGAGTAGTCCCAAACCCGGGCATACAAATCGGCCCGGCCCTGTGCGAGGTTCATTTTTTTCGGATCCAGTTCCACTTCAATCTCAAAAGAATGAACCCCCTGGCGGTTTAGTATGCCGTGGAAAGGGAACTGTTTGTCGAAGACATTGACCTTCCTGCCTTCCTGATCCAATGAAATCTGGAGTTTTCTGAGTCCTCTGTTTTCATCCGCAACCCGCACGGTAAACTTCTGTGTCCCGGAGAGGTACTCCGGGAGTGGTTCCACACTCACGCTCGGAGGCTCGCCTTCAAAGATGCACGCCAAGAACCACCCAAGCGCTCCTATACCCACAATCAGGATGCCGACAATAAACAGAACGGTAATTTTCTTTCTCTTTTGCATACGATCATGCTCTCCTCGAAACGGTTTCGGGAACACCGCAGGACAATTTCTCCGATATCAGCGGAGAAAATTCAAGTGTCCTGCGGAACTGACAAGGCTTTCTCTCAGGGTATACACGTCAGCCAACAGAATAAGCCTGTTTCGTTCACCAGTCCATAGCAATTATTGCGCATTAACGCAAATATTTTCCCTGCGCTTTATGACGGGGTGTGAATTCACAGCAATTGCGCCGGCTGTTCCGATGCTGGTTGGAACTCTGTTCATGCCAAAAATCCATTTGCAGAGGGACAGGAACTGGCATACCATGTGTGCCATATGCGGAGAAGAGAACCAATGGAAGAGGCATACCACGTCGGAGTGGTCGGCTCCGGCACTTGTTCTGCGGAGCTTTACCAGCTCGCCAGGAAAATAGGATATGAAATCGGCAGGCACGACTGGACGCTCATTTGCGGCGGTCTCGGAGGTATCATGGAAGGAGCATCCAGGGGCTGCATTGAAGCAGGGGGAATGACTGTGGGGCTTCTGCCCGGTTTCCGGAAGCAAGAGGCCAACCCATACATTCGCACTGCAATCCCGACCGGCTTGGGCGAAGGGAGAAATTTTCTGGTTGTCAGGGCCTCCGACATATTGGTAGCGATTTCGGGCGGCCATGGGACCCTGTCCGAGATCGCCCTCGGCCTGAAAACCGGCAGAACCGTTGTGGGAATCAGAACCTTTGATCACCTGGAGGGAATTGTCCGGGCATCCACTCCTGAAATGGTCATAAAACTGATTGAAAGCAAAAAGATTTCCGGTTCATCCGGTTATTGCGGACTCTGAAGTTCAAGAAAGATCACATGGATCTGATCGTTTGCGCTGTTTCTCTCACCTTTGCCATAACTTCTTCCGGATCCAGGGTCAGGAAAGTCCGATCTTTCATGAGCACACGCCCATTGACGATCACGTCCTTCACATCCGATCCCCGGGCCGAATAGACCAAGGTGGAATAGGGATCATAAAGAGGCTGGAGGTGGGGCGCATCAAGGTCAACCACGATAATATCCGCACGTTTTCCCTCCTCAAGGGTTCCGATCTCGTTTTCAAGACCGAGAAGTGACGCTCCTCCTGCGGTGGCCATCCTGAGAACCTCCCTGGCATTCAGGCATACGGGGTCACCGGTGGAAACCTTTGCAAGTTTGGCAGCAGTATCCATCTCGAGGAACACATCGAGATCATTGTTGGAGGCGGCTCCATCCGTACCAAGGCCTACTGCCAAACCTGCTTTTCTCATTGTCCGAACAGGCGCGATGCCGGAGGAAAGCTTCATGTTGCTTTCGGGCACGTGGACCACTTTGACTCCCCGTGCGGCGAGCAGATCAATCTCCTCATCGTCCAGGTGAACCGCATGCGCAGCCACCAGACGCGGGTTCAGAAATCCCACCTCATCGAGAAACCTGACCGGCCTTTTGCCCATGTTTTTCAACAGGATCTGAACCTCATCAAGGGTTTCGGACAGGTGTATCTGGAGAGGCGCGCTTCCTCCCAAGGAGAGCTCGAGTGCTTTCTCCAACGTGTCCCGTGAGCAGGTAACCGGACTGTGACAAAATAATCCCGGCTGGATCAGCGGGGAAAAACCGCGCCATTTCTTCAGGAACTCTCCTGCAATATGCATATTTTCTCGCGGATCGGGAACTCCGGGGGCCGGAAAATCAATGATACCCTGAGCGGCCACCGCCCTGAGACCGGCTTCATGGATCGCACGAATTGCCGCGTCTTCGAAAAAATATCCGTCCATGAAACAGGTTGTCCCTGATCCCATCATTTCGAGGCACCCGAGCAGGGCGCCCCGGTAAACGGTCTGCGGGTTCAAGACCTGCTGTTCCAGCGGAAAAATTTTTTCGAAAAGCCATATCCTGAGCGGAAGGTCATCTGCGTATCCGCGAAACAGGGTCATGGCGACGTGGGCATGCGCGTTTATGAGACCAGGCAGTATGATCCCACGGGTGGCATCAATGTGCTCCGCTCCCGCATCATTCAGCGCGGCTGAATCGTGCACTTTCTCTATCTTTGCAATTCGACCATCCTTGACCGAAATCAGAGCATCCTGCAAAGGCTCGTCTTCCTCGGTCATGCTCAACAGTATGCCCCCGTGTATCAGCAAATCCGGCGCGGATTCTCCTGGTGTCGGAGGAATCCGGCACTGTATGTCGCTACTCTCCATATGGTGATCTCCCGATCAATGGTCTGTCCTCTTCTTCCCGAGGCAGCAGTATAACTGATTATCGGCCTCATGAAAAGCCGAGGAGCTTCCCTGCGGACCAAAAAACCTTGACTCTCAAAAGGGAAAAACCTCATACTATCTCCTCAAATTTCACGTTTTCTGGAGGCAGAAAAACCCGTGGCCCTTATCGCCCCATTCCGAGGATCTACCTATCCTCTTGGGAACAAAAGCAATTTTTCAAATGTAGTTGCTCCCCCGTACGATGTGATTTCTCCGGACGAACAGGAAGCCCTCTACCGGAAAGACCCCCATAATATCATTCGGCTTATCCTCGGGAAAAAGAAGACAGGAGATTCCGATTGGGACAACAAATACACGAGAGCCGCTGATCATTTCACCCGCTGGGAGACGGGAGGGACCTTGATACGGGCGGCACGCCCCTGTCTCTACGTGACTTCGATGACCTATGACCCGGGAGATGGTGAAGCCAGAAGAACGAGGTGGGGACTGATCGCCCTTGTCCGCATTGAGGAAGATGACTCGGGGATCATCCTTCCGCACGAAAGGACTTTCTCGGCACACAGGGATGACCGCCTGCGGCTCATGCGCGCGTGCAATGCGCAGTTCAGCCAGATTTTCGCCCTGTATGAAGATCCGGACAGCGTCGTCACGGGAATCTGTCAAAACGCCATTCGCAGAGAGCCCCAAGTCTCTTTTGATCTTGAGGACGGCAGTTCTCACCAGATGTGGGTCCTCGAGGGTCCCTCCGTCGCCAGGAATATCTCACAGGCCTTTCTGCCCAAGACTCTTTTCATTGCCGACGGTCATCACAGATACGAGACCGCTCGCACGTACAGGAACATGATGCGGACAAGGTACGGCAGAAGACCTGCGTACAGATCCTACGAGTTCACGATGATGTACCTGAGCAATATGAATGATCAAGGGCTCACCATCCTTCCTTCCCATCGCCTGGTAAAACGCGCGCCGGGTTTTGAGTTGGAGAGTTTCCTCAACAAGATTCAAGCATGGTTTATTATTGACGAGGTTCCCCTTCCTTCCGGCGACCCGGCATCCGGAGCACAGGTTTTCCGGACAGCCCTCTCAAGGGCGGGAGCATCCGATCCGGCCATCGGTTTTTACCACGAAGGCGCGGATAGTGGGTATCTCTTCTCATTGAAAAGAGGTGTTCAGGATCGCATGGGCGACGACCTCCACCCCGCGCTCAAGAGCCTTGATGTTCTTGTGCTTTCGCGCTTCCTCCTCCAGAGGGCTCTCGGGTTCAACCGGGAGGACCTGGACGATGAAAAGATCTTCCAATACCAGAGTAGCATTCAGTCAGCGCTCTCCCTTGTTCATTCCCGCGCCTTCCAGATGACCTTTCTGCTCAATCCGACCAGGATGGCCCAGGTTAAGGAAATAGCAGCGCTGTCGCTCGTGATGCCGAGGAAGTCGACGTATTTTTTTCCCAAGGTGCTGAGCGGCCTCGTTCTGAACAAAATCGATCCCTATGAAATCATCGAGGTCTTCTGACATACGGCCCGGGCCGGATGAAACCATCGACGGGCTTCTGGACGGACGCCTCCAATTGATACAATCAAGGGAGGGGTATCGTTTCTCGGTTGACGCCCTGTTCCTGGCTGAATTCGTGACCGTAAAACCTGGAGATTTTCTGGTGGATCTGGGAACGGGGTGCGGTGTTATACCGCTGACTCTCCTTTTGACCACACCTCTGAGGCAGGCTCTGGGTATCGAAATTCAACGGGATCTTGCTTGTCAGGCTTCCAGAAACACCCGCCTCAACGGACTTTCCCGCAAAATGAAGATCCTGCAGGCAGATATTCGCCACCCTCCCCTGTCTCCGAGAACGGCGGATATTGTCATCTGCAACCCGCCATATCGAAAGGCCGACAGCGGCCGTATCAACCCAAATACATCCAGGGCTGTCGCCCGACACGAAATTCTTTTGTCGCTCGAAGATCTTCTGAAAACGGCTCGCTATCTGATGCGAATGAAGGGCAGGTTTGCAATCATTTTTCCGGCAGAAAGGCTTACCGATCTCCTGAGCTGCTCGAGGCGGTTCAGACTGGAACCCAAACGGGTCCAGGTCGTGTATCCGGACCTCCATTCCAGCTCCAAGCTGGTGCTCGTGGAGACAGTGCTGGAGGGCAATCCGGGTCTCGAGATTCTCCCGCCTATTCTCGGCCAGGGGAGATACTCGGTCATTTCTCCAACCTGAACTCGACCCTCTTCACGGCCTTCTTCGCCAGCGTGCGATTCAGCTTCTCTCGTATCTCCGCTTCCTGAAAACTGAGTTCCTGGAGCCAGATGGGATCCGACACCCCCACCCGCAGAAGGCCCTGTTTGATCCAGATTGGTCTCGCATGCCTGGCTACAGCAGCTCCAACCGCTTCTTCCCAGACCTGCCATATCCTCGCATTCTCAATGTCAAAAGGGAGCCCGCCGCTTCTGAACATCCCGTCGAGAATTTCCCTCAGCGAGGTCAGTGATCCCTTTCGCTCTGCCATGAATTCAGGATAGACATCCGGTGGTTTCAAGTCAAGAGAAGACAACGCTCCTGCCGGTTGGAGAAGAAAGGTCTCCATGTTTTCGAAATCGCAGTTCTTGCCATTAGGCCTTGACGAGTTGAGAATTTCCCGATAGTCTTACCAGAAGTTTTACCGAAATTTAAGAACGAGGTATATCATGCCCTGGGATTGGGACAAGCTCCAGCAGCAAAAAAAGGGACAGGGGAACGCCGGACCACCAAGAGTGGATGAGGTGTTTGAGAAAATAAAGGGAATGAAAGGCAGATTTCCGGGAGGCACATGGCTGATCGTTTTGGCCGTTATTATTATCCTTCTCGGCACAAGCTGCTTCTATACGGTTCATGTCGATGAAGTGGGAGTGATTCAGCGGTTCGGCAAGTATGTGAGGATGACGCCGCCCGGACTCCATTTCAAGCTTCCGGCGGGAATCGAGAAGGTTACCAAGGTAAAAGTCAAATTTATTTTCAAAGAAGAATTCGGATTTCGAACCATCGAGGCCGGGGTCCGAACGCGATATGCCTCGGGAAACGCCTATCTGAATGAGTCCCTGATGCTCACCGGAGATCTGAATGTCGCTCTGGTGCCGTGGATAGTCCAATACCGCATCAAGAATCCGTATGACTACCTCTTCCGGGTCGATAATGTCAGGAATGTGTTGAGGGACCTCGCAGAGTCCACCATGCGCATGGTAGCCGGCGACAGCAGTATAGACGATATTATAAGCAAACGGGACGAAGTCGCCAGTCGAGACAAGATATTACTGCAGAAGGAACTGGATAAGGCGCAAACGGGAATCAAGGTGGTCAACATCGAACTGAAAAAGACGAATGTTCCTGATCCCGTACAGCCTTCTTTCAACGAAGTGAACCAGGCTATTCAACAGAAAGAACAGATGATTTACCAGGCAAGAGAAGCGTATAACAAAGTCATTCCCGCTGCCAAGGGGGATGCCCAGAAGACCATCATGGTGGCGCAGGGATACGCCCTGGATCGCGTGAACCGCGCCCGAGGGGATGCCGCAAGGTTCCTGGATCGTTACGCCGCATACAGCACAGCGAAAGACGTTACCCGCCGGCGGCTTTACCTGGAAGCCATCGATCAGATTTTCCCGAAAGTCGGGCAAAAATATGTGGTCGATTCCGACCAGAAAAATCTGCTTCCCCTGCTGAGGCTGGAGCACTTTTCAGGAGGGCAAAAATGAAATCCAAATTACTGCTTATTCCCATTATCGTCGCCCTGATCGCCCTGTACTCAGCCGCCTACACAGTGGATGAAACCCAGCAGGTGGTGATTACCCAATTCGGAGAGGCCATCGGCAGTCCCAAGACCCAACCGGGGTTGTATTTTAAGATTCCCCTCATCCAAAACGCCAATTACTTCCCAAAGCTCCTGCTTGAATGGGACGGACAACCCGGAGAAGTACCGACCCTCGACAAGACCTTCATATGGGTTGATACCTTTGCCCTGTGGAAAATCGTGGATCCGCTGGAGTTCTTCCAGACCGTCAATAATACCACGGAAGCACAGGCCAGGCTGGATGATATCCTGGATGCATCCGTTCGGAACCTCATAACATCCTATCCTTTGATTGACACCGTTCGAACGACCAACAGGAAGCTGGACACTTTCAATGCGGAATCCGTCCGCGGGGAAGAAGAGCGTCCCCTCGGTCAGGTCACCATGGGGAGAGAAAAGATCCTCACCGCTATTATCGCCCAGGCAAGACCCAAACTCAAAGAGTTCGGCATCCAACTCGTCGATCTTAAAATCAAGAGAGTCAACTACGTGGAAAGCGTGCAGAAGTCTGTGTACGGCAGGATGATAGCCGAAAGGAAGCAAAAGGCCGAGAAATACCGATCCGAAGGCCAGGGTGCTGCTCGGAAAATCGAGGGAGACAGGGACAAGGAACTGAAAAAAATCACATCAGAGGCCTATGAGAAGGCCCAGGAGACAATGGGTAAGGCAGATGCGGAAGCCACACGAATTTACGCAGACGCATACCGAAGAGACCCGGAGTTCTATTCCTTCCTCAAGACGCTGGAAACGTACGAGAAAACCATGGATAAGGACACATCGCTGGTTCTATCCACCAAGAGCGACTTGTTTCAATACCTGAAGGGATATGAAAAGGACTCCTCAAAACGGCTGTCGGGAGATGGAAATGGTAAGAACTGAAATCGCTTTGTTTCTCAAAAACGTGCCCGGGGAACTGGGCAGACTCGCGACGCTGCTTTCGGACGAGGGCATAAACATCGATGCACTCACAATTCAGGACGCTTCCGAGTACGTACAGCGGGTATTCAAGGCGAGAGGAAAATCTCTGAAGAGGATCGCACCTGCGGCGAGTTATGGCTCGATGCAGAAGGATTCAGCCGATTTCGCTCTCATCCGGCTGTTGGTCGAAGACACGGACCATGCCATCAACCTCCTTTCCAAGCAGGAGTATGTTTTCGATATCATGCCGGTGATCGCTCTTGAAATTCAAAACAAACCAGGCACCCTGGCGCAGATGGCGAAAAAGTTTGGTGAAGAAGGCATTAACATTAACTATGTCTACGGTTCCGCTCTCCCGGGTGGTGAAACATCGCTTTTTGTCTTCAGCCCCGAGGATATCGACCTGGCGGCGAGAATTTTCAAGGATGATTCTTGATTGACCTTGCTCTCAGTGCTTCCTCGATTCGTCCGATATCTTCCGGCACGTCCACTTCCAGAGAATTATATGGAGTTTCCGTGACCTTGATTCGGAACCCGTATTCCAGAGCGCGTAACTGTTCCAGTTTTTCAGCGGTCTCGAGGACTCCGGCCTGCAACCGGGTGAACTGCTGCAGAAAATCGGCCCGGTAGCAATAAAATCCCAGATGTTTGTAAAAGACCGGACTTTTCTTTCCTTTGTCCCGAACAAATGGTATGGGATGCCGGGAGAAATAAAGGGCATATCCCTGCCTGTCCGTCACCACTTTCACCTGGTTGGGGTTTTCCCTGTCTTCCTTCCGGTGCAGCCTGCACTTAAGCGTAGCCATGGGAGCAGCCGCGCCTTCCTCAAAAAGAGGCGCTACGAGGTCTGAAATCATGGCAGGATTAAAGATGGGTTGATCGCCCTGGATATTTACGATGAGGTCGTTCCCCGGCACGCCCAGAGCCATGGCAGCCTCGGATATGCGGTCCGTTCCGGACCGGTGCCTTCCGTTCGTCATAACGGCTCTCCCCCCGAACCCCTGAACCGTCTTGAGAATAGCGGAATGATCTGTCGCTACATAGGTCTCAGTAATTTGCGGGCACTGCAACGAACGTTCATACACGTGCTGGATCATGGGTTTGCCGTTTATGAGGGCAAGAGGCTTGCCGGGGAACCTCTTTGAATCATAGCGGGCAGGGATAAAGGCAAGAATGTTCATGGCGTTTCTGTTGGAGGAGGGGTTCCCGGAGCCCCGGACTGCGCCTCCATGTAGCTGGCACTCGCATCATCGGATTCCCAGGCGGTCACCTTGCTGACCCGCATACCATCACGGTTCAGTTTACCCGAAAGGTACTTGAAGATATGACGGGCGATATTCTCGGATGACGGGTTTGTATCCTTGAATGCCTCCAACTCATTCAGGAAATGATGATCCAGTGTTCCCAGTGCCTCTTTTGTGGCCTTTTTCATTTCACCAAAGTCCATCAGGATGCCTTCTCCCCCGAGATTTTCTCCCGTGAGATAGACTTCCACTTTCCAGTTATGACCATGGAGATTCTCACACGCTCCACGAAATTCCCTGAGTTGATGGGCCGCGGCAAACCGGGACGCCACCCTCAATTCATACATGAGGCCCGTCTCCTTCTCCCTTTTCTTTCACTTCTTCGTCAGAGGCGAACGGCTCTCCGCATTCGGTGCATTTGCCGTCCACAATGATCCCCGTGCACGTTCCGTCAGGGCACAACACGCGGTCATCCAGGTCCAGGCTTTCTTCGTTGTCCCAGGAGTCCGTTTCCTCCGAACGGTCCTCCGAGTGATCCGTTAGAAGACTTCCGCATTTCATGCAATACCGCGCTTCTTCCGGGGTGACGGCTCCGCAATCCGGGCAGGTTATTCCCGGAATCTCCTTTTCACAGTAAGGGCATTTCATGTTTTTTTCCTCTTCTCTCATATGATGGAATCATAACGTCCTGGTCCTCCGGGCATTTTGCTCACGGAGACCGGAAAGCGATTTTCAGCCTCCTCGCGAATCAACGGGCGGCAATCCATCCCTTTGATTTGCGCGAGTCATCTTTCCTGGAGCGTTCAAAGGCTTTTTCGAATTCTTCGGGGTCGGTACTCTGACTCCGTGGGGAACATCCCCCATTTTTGTCTACGAGCGCATCAACTTTTCTTCGAAGTCACGGTCTGGAATGAAGTAATCTGCTGTTTAACCTTGGTGCTCTTGCACTTTGGGCATCTCATCTTCCTGGCCTCGTATTCACGCACGCTCATAATCGTTGAAAAGGATTTCTTGCACTTCTGGCAGGTAAATTCATAGGTTGGCATGACATTCTCCTTTCCATATGAACACAGAACATTTGCCACGCAATGACCATATTTTCTCAACAAATTTTATTCTCTCTTTCGTGAAAGCGGTGTCAAGGAATTTTTCCACGCTGCACGTGAGAAAGGTCACAACCCTGCCCTGCCCCAGGCAATCATCCGCGCGATCTCTTCCCATGACCGGACCCTCCTGAAGGGGTGAGGTTTTTGATTCCAGGGCTGGTCGAACACGATGGGCGTTACCTGAGCCGCGGCCAATAGATAGCAGGTGTCGAGACGATCTTCCACGAAATACCTGATTCCATTCTCCAGGAGTATAGGGATCTTCTCTTGGTGGGTGCCGGTCGCCTCCAGCCGGATCAGATCCTCATTCACCCCGTGCAGATGCCGAAGGACCCATTCATGGATTGCCGCTCTTCCAGGTCTTGCGGTAACCAATAGAATGGGTCCTTCCCTGGCCAGCAAACCGAGCACCTCCACCGCTCCCTCAATGGGCCTGATCCCCATGCGAATGGGATCGTCAAGGATCTGTTGAATAATCACCTTGCTGGTCTCATCATCGATGTCAATGACTTTCCTGAAATCGTACTCCGTGATATCTTCATACGACACTTGGATATGGTACTGCCTCCTCGCAGTCTCCACGAACACACGAAATGTGTCGGCCAGGACTCCGTCGATGTCGAAAGCGAGTTCCCGCGGTGATATCTTTTCCATTGTCTCCTGTTCTTTATCGTAAATTGCACAGAATGCCACAGGCTAAGACCTCTTGGAGTCTTCCCGTCTCCGCCATCATCGAGCAAAAACCAGACAATGGGTTTGGGGGGACGTTTCTCCGGAAATTGCCGCCTTCAGCGTTCAAATGAGACGACTCGATCAGATCTCCTCTTCTTCTTTTTTGCCTCATACAGCCGCTCATCCGCTCTCTTCAACAGAGAAGCAGGGTCCTGAACGCCCGCATCATGGATGTGGGCTATGCCGAAGCTGATGGAGACTTTTACGCTTTCGCCGTTCTGGAGTGGCGGATTCTTTGCCAGATACTGATTCAGGCGGTTCATCATTCGATATGCTTCGTCCCGCTTATTCCCCGGCAGAATAATGACAAATTCATCGCCGGCGAATCTCGTTACGATATCACTTTCTCTGCTCATCCGCACCAGTTGGTTCCCCACATATTTCAGCGCAGCATCTCCGAAATCGTGTCCGTATCTGTCGTTGACGGATTTGAAATCGTCGATGTCCAGAAATGCAACTGCCAGAGGACTTTCATAGCGGAGCGCTCTATTGAATTCTCTCTTCAAAATAGACTCCATGACCCTCCTATTGATCAGTCCCGTGAGGGGGTCCCTGGAGGCGGTGAGTCTGATTCTCTCATGAGCGGCGACATTGGAAATGCAAATGGAAAGGATAACCGAAAGCCGCTCCAGAAGAGAGACGTCCATCCCCGGATGATACCTGTCCGGGGCATAATCTCCGCAGTTGAGGCTTCCGATCACGCTGTTCTCCAGTGTGAGCGGAATGAGGGCAAGAGAACGGACGAGATACTTCTCGTGGTCAGGAAACAACCTGTAGTAGGGCCCCAGATCACCATTGATCAGTATCGGGCGCGAACCATTGTTCACCAGCTTTCGAAAGGCCTCCGGCTCTATGATATTCAATTTGTTGTCAAGCATTCCAGAGGTTCCCAGTTGCCTGATCAGATTTGCCACATGGTGTTCCTGGATCAGGGACAACCAGACGTAAGGAATGTCGAATTCCTTCCGTATTTCCGTGAGGAGGTTTTCAAAAAGATCTCTGAAATTCAGTATTGATAAAATGCGAGCCTCTACTGCAAAAAATTTCCTCTCAATTTCTTCGTTCCTTTTTACTCTCTCCAGGATCTCTTCAATGTCGTTCATGATCACTTCCTTTAGCGTCCATGCCGAGGCCTATGCCCGGAAGATCAGCCTGCTTCCCTTTCTTTTCCTGCCAAAGGTAAGCGTACAATGAAAGTCGTGCTCTTCTTCCCTCCCTCGATCACCATTTTGCCTTTCAAAAGGCGGACAATGCGGTTGGTAATATACAGTCCCCGTCCTTCAGCTTCTCCTTCAAGCAGTCTCACCCTGTCTTCATAAGAGATCTGGCCGCTGTTGCTGATTTCTGCGAAAGCCCACTCCCCGTCTCCATACGTTCGGATTGCGAGAAACCCTCCTCTGAGCGGTATCGCTTTCGTGGCGTTGTTCAACAGGTTGTCGAACACCCGTTCCAGATGGATTGGGTAACAACGGACGGACAGCCCAGATTGAAGCGGTCCTTCCCTCAATTCAACATTCTGTTTCAATTGTTCTTTGATGGCTTCTCTGTTGATCTCAAAACGGCGACGCAGGACATCAGACAGATCGACAACCTGCTCTTTTCCCACCTGGTAAATGCTCAGGGAGAGTTCCTGCAGCCGGCTGGTCTCCTCCAGCAGAATGTCAGTGTACCGACGGATCTGATCCCTTGATTTTTCATCCGGTCCCTTTTCGAGAAGGGCCTTCAGTCTCCTGGCGAACCCTGCCGCCGCGATAGTTGGATTCTTGAAATCGTGCAGGATATCATCAAGCCTCTCCATTTTCTGGGCTTTCATCAATTCCCTGCCCAGGAAGAGGAAAAGTTCGATTTCGTCCTCCCGGTAACGAAGTCTCTGTTCGAGGGCGTCGAATGTTATGAAGTGAGTGATGTCTCCCTCCACAAAAAGAGGAATGTACAGTATGGAATTGATATTGTGCAATCGGGCGAATTTCTTCATTTGAGCTGAGATGAGATCGCTCTTCTGAGGCTCCACAACCAGGATATAAGAAGGAGTGACAATCTCGTAGGTTGAGTTTCCCCGGTAATCCCTCAAGTTCAGGATGACCTCAAAGGCCGGCTCCTTTCCGACGGAAAATTTCATGCCGATACTGTGATATCCTCCCAGTTCAGGATAGGCCGCTTCGAGTATCACATGATTATAATCAGGCATCACGGAAAAAAGGGCGCAACTCTGGACATTCACCATGTCGGCCAATTCGGGAATGATCCTGTTGAATACCT
>CAZEGG010000002.1:0-29989 GCA_964511755.1 uncultured Desulfobacteraceae bacterium
CATTGCCGAAGGATTCCCGCACCTTGATCTTTGTTTCCTCATCGATTTTCTTCCCTGCCATGTCCTTTTCCTTTCATCTCATGCCGGTCAGGATTTGGAGTCTGTCCGTCCTGCGTCCGGGGGCAATCGGAAAATATCGCTCAGGGGAAGCGAGAAGGCAACTTCCGGGCGGTACCGCAGATACGTCGGGATGGGATACCGGATCCCCTTCTGATGGGTCTTTTCAAGGCCGTCAACCACACCCTCCAGCCGTGAGGAGGGGATGGCCATGACCATTTCGTGGTCCTGGCACCCGGCCCATACCCGGTCGCCGTTTCCCGGAACCACCACCTTGCAGTCGCCGTCCAGGTAGGCTCCAAGAACCCCTTCAGTACACGAAGCGGCCCTGCCAGAAAAACTGCCCGCCAAAGGAGTGCCTCCGTGATGAGTGGCGCCGTGGATCAGGCGCATCAGCTGGGCCGGGTTCACGTACAGGAGCACCACGTCCGGCTCTACCGGGGTTCGTTCGAGGGGCGCATAAACCACCCGGAGATCTTTCCCCCTGTCAAGCTTCCGGAACCCCTTCAGTACTTCCCGTGCCGCCTGTTCGTCAGACACGTAATTCATCCGGAGAAGGAAATCGAGGGCTCCTCTCTCATCGGCAAGCCTGTCCCAACCGTAGGTGTGGGCGGCTATGGCGCACCCGACGTCTTCGGGGCCGAAGGCCACGGTCCAGCCATAGCGCCGGGCCATGGCCGCACCCTGGCACGGGGCCATGGCCACGCCGAGATCTTTGACGGGCCTCCTGCTGCGGGCGGGAAGATGCTGATCACTTCCGAGGAAACCGACGGAAACGGCAAATGTCTCCGGGTTCACATACTTCTTTATCTTCTCAGCGAAAAGAGCCCATTCTTCCATAGTGCTCCAGCCTCCTCTCATTCCTGCTTTCCGGTTTTCCTCCATGCCTTTCCCGGACCCGGGACCGGCTGCCGAATCCAGGAATCGGCAGGCCGTCCGTCATCAACGACTACCAGTACTTCATGGCATCCTGGAAAATCGCGGTCAACGCCTCGGCGTCCACCGGCCGGGGAGACAGCTTGGTCACCCGGTGCTGCGGAAGGGTCCCTTCCACCAGTTTCGGGATATCATCGGGCGTGTACCCCACGCCGCTCAACCCGTTCGGGATGTGCACCCGCTTCATTATTTCGATAATCTTGCCGGCCAGGATTTCGCCTGCGTCCTCCAGCCTGGCGCCGGAAATATCCGCGCCGATGGCCTCGGCGGCACGGAGGTGCCTTTCGGGACACCCGCCTGCCGTAAACCGAAATGCCGCGGGTGCGTTCAGGACCACGGCCATTCCATGCGGGATCAGGGGATCCGTACCCGGATAGCCTTCCGGATGGTAATTCCGCACCATCCCGGATACCGGATACGACATCCCGTGGGGGATGGTCAGGCCGGCGTTCCCAAAGCCGAGACCCGCAAAACAGGCGGCAAGCATCATCATGCCGCGCGCCTCGCTGTCCTGGGGGTTTTCAACGGCCCGGACGAAGTATTTTCCGATGATGAGCATGGTCTCAAGCGCCCATATATCACTGATGGGATTGGACCCCTGGTAGGCCGGACGAAGAATGGGGCGCTCCGGCCGCTGCCTCTTGGTGTAGGGCATGGTGGTATAGGATTCAATGGCGTGGGTGAAAACGTCCAGCCCGGTGCACGCGGCAGCCATGGGCGGCAGGGTTCGCGTATTCTCCGGGTCCACGATCCCCAGGGTGGGTTTGAGCCGCCTATGGGCGATCCCGGTCTTGGCATGCATTTCTTCAAAGTCGAAAATCGCGACGCCGGTTGTCTCGCTCCCCGTCCCGGCGGTAGTCGGGATGGCATAGAGGGGTTTGAGTTCTCCGGGAACCGGCACCCCTTTTCCGATGGGCGGATTCACATAGTCCAGGAAATCCGCCGGATAGCAGGAGTAGAGATTCGCAACTTTCGCGGTGTCCATGACCGAGCCGCCGCCTACGGCCACAAATGCATCAAACTTGCCCGCAACGGCAAAATCAGCGGCTTCCTTGAAGGATGAATCAGTCGGCTCTATCCTCGTCCTGTCGAACAAGGAATATTCTATCTTTTCTTTGGAAAGCGATTCCAGGACCGTTTGAACAGGAGGCAGGTCCCTCAGGACCGGATCGGTAACCACCATGACCCTCTTCATTTGCATTTCAGAGAGGTCCATCCCTACCTCGCGGGTCGCACCCTCTCCGAAACGGATACCCGACGCGGCCATTTCGAAAGCATACTCATATTCCATTTTCGTCTCCTTTCCATAAAAAGCATTTTTGCTGAAAAAATCCCATTACCGGCGGTCCGCTTTGCCCCGATCCATATGGACACGCCTCTCGTGGCATACTGCGAGTCATCGGAGCCGGTAATACTTCATGATGGCCCACTCAAAAAGCCTTGCCGGCATTACTTTCTTGAGTTCGACTGCCAGCCTTTCCGATGCCGGTCCGATTCTGTACCTCGGTTTCGGCGATCTTGTGGTGATGATTCGTTCGAGCAAGGGACCGATCTTTTCCGGTGTCGGTCCATTCATCTCATCCGCTTCCATCACTCCCAAGGCTTTTGCAAACAGCTCTTTGTAGACCGGGTTCTCCTCCGACGCAACTGCCTTGCTGCGATGCGCGGTGAATCCCGTGCGGAAGTCTCCGGGTTCGATCAGCACGACGCGGATGCCGAACTGGTGGACCTCCGTCCGCAACGCCTCCGTGAATCCCTCAAGGGCGAACTTGCTCGCACTGTACAGGGACTGAAACGGTATTCCGATCAATCCTCCAATGGAGCTGATATTGACGATATATCCGCCGCGCTGCCGGCGCATGATGGGGAGCACGTTCCTGCACAGGCGAAAAACCCCGAAAAAGTTGGTTTCCACCTGATCGTGTGCCTCTTCCACCCCGGTGTCTTCAGCGGCTCCGGCCAGACCGTACCCGGCACAGTTCACCAGTACATCCAGGCGCCTCTCACGGTTCACAATAAATTCAACCGCGCGTTCAACTGATTCTTCCGAGTTCACGTCCATCGGGATCATTTCAAAGGCGGCCGACCGGCCTGTCTCGTGCGAGGGTGTTCCAGGCAGAGTTCGTACGCTCCGGCTTGTCCCGTACACCCGGTATCCCTTCCCGGAGAGATGTATTGCACATGCCTTGCCGATACCGGAGGAAGCGCCGGTGATCAATACGACGCGAGGAGTCTTTCCATCCATCACCATGTCCTTCAGCTCCTCCTTTAACCTCTCCACAGAGGGCACTTCCGGGAATGCCCGCCCGAAAGCCCCTTGCCTTCCGCGGAAATCGGATCTCCGGCAGTTTGGGGCTCAAGTGAGGTGGGGGGCTCTGAGAGCATACTTTTCGAATAACACACGGCTGAGTGGACAGTCAATAACAACATGAACTTTAGTTGAGTGTTTTTATTGACAATCTTACAAAAGTCCATATAGTCAAGGCTCGTGGTCTTTGCGTACTGTTATTCATAATTACGATGACGTATTTCTTATCCATCTTCTTTCTCAAGGCTTCGCAAGAAGGAGAGATGAAAAGTGGCCGGACGCGTGTGTCCCTGGTGGCTGGCGTATACATTCGACAATCCTCTTCGCCGGCTTATCCACAAACCGGAAAAGCTCCTGGCTCCGTACGTGCAGGAAGGGATGACCGCCATGGATGTGGGATGCGGTATGGGCTTTTTTTCCATCGGTATGGCCAGGCTGGTGGGTGACGGCGGGCACGTTATCTCCGTGGACATTCAACAGAAGATGCTGGACGTGCTCAAAAAACGTGCCGCCAAAGCCGGAGTGCTGAATCGAATCCGGCTTCACAGGGCCGAGCCCGGCACCATCAACGCGGGAACAGGCGCGGATTTCATCCTGTGTTTCTGGATGGTCCATGAAGTTCCCGACGCCGCCGCATTTTTCCGCGAGCTGCGCCTGCATGTCAACCCGAACGGCAGGCTCCTGATTGCTGAACCCAAAAAGCACGTTTCAGATCTGCACTTTGAAGAAACAGTAGACCTGGTCCGGGAATCGGGCTTTGACCCTGCCGAGAGGCCCGAAATCAGCATGAGCAGGGCGGCCGTTTTTGTCGCCCGTGCGGCATGAAGGCGGCGTGGGCTTCCACTTCTCTTCACCTGGCGGAGGATTCGGGCCTTGCGTAAAGGCTTGACAGTCCTTCTTTCCGCCTTACCTTGTAAAAACCGACCAGAGGAGGCTGTTTTTCATGCTCAGAAAGATTGTTGTCGGCCCATATCAGGCCAATTGTTATATCCTCGGCTGCAAAGAAACAATGGAAGGGCTCGTTATTGACCCGGGCGATGAAGTCTTCCGAATCGTGCAGGCAATAACGGAAACCGGCCTCAGCATCCGGCACATCCTCATCACCCACGGCCACATAGATCACGTTGGAGGCGCCGCCGAGTTGAAAAAGATCACGCGCGCTCCCGTTTCCATTCATGCCCAGGACATCGCCGGCCTGGGATTTCCGCCTGACAGGCAGGTAAATGAAGGAGATGAAATCAAGCTTGGCACCTACCTGATAAAGGTCCTCCACACGCCGGGTCATTCTCCCGGGGGTGTCTGTTATCTGGCACCCGGAGCGGTATTCACCGGGGACACCCTTTTTGCCGGTTCTATCGGAAGGACCGATTTCCCGGGCGGGGACTACGGCCGGCTCATCAAAGGGGTCCAATCCAAGCTGTTTACCCTGGACAAGAACCTGCGCGTCTATCCCGGCCACGGCCCACCCAGCACCATCGCCACGGAAGAGGCCACAAATCCGTTTTTCCGCTAATTGAGGCTCCGGTTGTCGATGAGCTACTTGCAGACATCGACCCATGAGGCCTTTGTCAGCCGGGCGATTTCTTCGGGGCTTATCTCGATGCAGGTGTTTCGGGACCCTGCCGCAGGATATACCCGCTCAAACGGTCTGAGGCTCTCGTCCAGATAGATCTCCGTCGACTCCTTGACGCCGAAAGGACACACCCCGCCGACCGGGTGTCCGGTAGCTTCCAGGACCTCTTCAGGGGACATCATCTTGGATTTTGTCTGGAATTGCTCCTTGAATTTCCGGTTGTCAATCCTCGCATCTCCCTTTGTCACCACCAGCACGTTTCTGTCCTTTACCTTGAATGCCAGGGTCTTTGCGATCAGCGCGGGCGGCACGCCAAGGGCCTCTGCGGCCCGATCCACGGTTTCCGTGCTCGCGTCGAATTCCAGCACTTCGAAAGAGAAGTCATTCTCTTGAAAATACGCTTTTACGTTTTCAACGCTCATTATCATCCTCCATACGAGGGTACCTTAGCGCGAGTTCGCCGCTGACACAAGGATTATTGACGGGGCACGGGTGAGTCCGGTCGGTAGGATCATTTTCCTGAGCGTGGTACGGAATTTGCTCAATTTAAGTGAGGTCATTGCAGCGGCCATGAGCCGGTCAGGAAATAACATGCAGTGATTGCAATGGCTTAATCCCAATGAATTCCCGAAATGAGAGCAATGTATGTGCATACTTCTATACATCTGTGTATCTTTCGTGAAGCACAGAAAGCAACTTAAAAGGGAGGCCAAAAATGTCAACTGCAGAGTTATTATCGGTTGTACCCGATTCACCGGTCCTTTCAGGACTGATTCTGTTCGTCATTGCCCTGCTCCTGTTGTATCTCGCACGCGCTCCGTCTCACCGGGCCATCCGGTCCCTCGGCGCCGTTTTGCATTCCGCCATGCGCATTGCGTCCAGGTCCGTGCTTCGGACTGAGCAGTATTTGGTGGAAAGAAACAGGGAGGTGCTGCTGGCAGCCGGGAGAGAAGCGGTCGAGCGGTCCATTGAGCGTGAGTTTCAACGGGTGGACGCGGTCGTCAAGCGGGATCTGAGTGCGTATCCGGCACTGCAGCTCAAATTGAGTGAGCAGATTACGCTCATCGATGAAGATTACCGGGAAAGCACCGAGCTGCCTCCCCCGCCTCCTGCATGGGTGGGCGCAGTGGAAGCGGTCGCAAATATCCAGCCCCAGGGCGACGGGACGGTCGCCGACATCCTCATGGAAATACAGGAAAGCACTGAAAAGCAATACAAGAAGGCCATGAACGACTACCGGGATAGCATGGGTGCCCGGCACGCCCTGCTCAAGAGGATGATGCCTCACTGGCGGAAGCTGGCCGAGACCCTGTATAAAGTGGGAAAGAATATTACCGGCCTTCAGGAACGGGCGAAGGTAATTGACCGCAGGATGGACGAATACGAACAAATACGAGCCCGGAGCGTGCGGGCGCAGCAGACGCTGACTTCGTCGTCCATGACCCAGTTCGTTATTTCAGGTTTCGTGCTCCTCATCGCCTTCGGCGGGGCGGTCATCAATTTCAACCTGATTGCATTGCCCATGTCGGAGATGGTTGGAGGCGCCAGCTACATCGGGAAGTACCCGATGGCCAGCGTTGCGGCGATGGTTATTATTCTCCTTGAGGTCTCAATGGGGCTCTATTTGATGGAGTCTATCCGTATCACCAATCTCTTTCCTATCATCGGGTCCATGGACGACAGGATGCGGAAGAAGATGATATGGATTACGTTTGCAATTCTCCTCGTACTGGCCTGTGTCGAGTCTTCACTGGCTTTCATGCGTGAGCAGATTGCTGCCGACACGGAGGCATTGCGGCAGTCATTAACGTCATCTGAAACGATTCAACCCGTAAATTCCTGGATACCCACCGTCGGTCAGATGGTCATGGGATTCATCCTCCCATTCGCATTGACATTCGTGGCCATTCCCCTGGAATCGTTTGTCAATGCCTCCCGCACGGTCGGCGGTGTCGTTGCTGCCATGGTGCTCCGCTGGATCGCGTTCATGTTCCGTCTATTGGGAAATACCGCCAAGTACGCTTCCGAATTCCTGGTCGATGTATATGACGTGCTGATTTTTCCTCCGCTCTGGATCGAAAAGTATGCATTTCACCGGGCGAGCGAGGAACAAGTCCATTCACAGGAGGGCGGGATATGAAAAAATACCTCGTGATATTGACGATCCTCGGCGCGTGCCTGTTCTTCGTTAGTTGTTCGGATATGAGCAGTCATTCCCGCGGCGTATACCTGCTCATGGATACATCGGGGACGTACAAGAGTGAATTGAAAAAGGCATGCGGCATCGTCTACTATCTCCTCGGTACCCTGAAACCGGGCGATTCCCTTGGAGTTGCGAGGATAGACACCGGGAGCTTCAGCGAAAAGGATATTATAGCCAAGAAGACGTTCGACAACCGGCCGTCCGTTTCCAATCAACAGAAAAGGATTTTCAAGGAGCGGGTGGACAAATTTGTCGGCTCGGTAAAGGGGAGTCCCTATACGGATATCAGCGGCGGCATTCTCCAGGCCGTGGAATACCTGAATGAAACCGGCGCAGGGAAAAAATACATCCTGATTTTTTCCGATTTAAAAGAAGACCTGCGAAAGGGTTACATCCGCAACTTTGACATCGAGATGCCGGGAGTTCACGTTGTCGCTCTGAACGTCACCAAACTGCGCAGTGACAATGTTGACCCCAGAGAATACCTGAACCGACTGGAATACTGGCAGAAGCGGGTCCAGGACGGCGGCGCGACCTGGCGCGTTGTCAATGACCTCGAAAGACTCGACACGATCCTGGTCGATGGATGATATCGCACTGTGCATGTCTCCTGTTTTTGTTCGTAGAGGCTCTCGAGAATTTTCTACATCTCTGCCGTGCGAAGCTCTGTTACAAGAGGTGGCGGTCAATATTGGAATCGGGTCCGGACGGGGGGGAAACAGCCTTCGGAGAAGATGCGGGCGGCCTGGTCTTTTTCCTCTTTTTGTAAAACCGGCTCGCCTTGGCGCGGTTGCCGCAATCGCGCATGTCACACCAGCGCCGGCTGAGATTGCGGCTGGTGTCCAGAAACAGCCATCCGCAGGCGGGATCGCCGCACTTCTTGACTCTCCTGATTTCCGGGGCCACCAGCAAATCCGCAGCAGAACGGACCAGCGGATTGAGTATCCGATCCAGTCTTTCCGGATCGCCCTTCGTACTCCAGACAAAGTCATATTCCTGCTGGAGGATCTCCGAAGACTGCATTACCGTGCCGAGATGCCGGTTGAAGATCACCAGGTCCTGTTCGGCGACGGCCACGCCTCCGGCAACGGCCGAAAAAATTCCATAGATCGTCTCCCGCAGTTGAATCGCGTCTCGCATAATGCTCGAACCCTCCTGAGAATCCATTTCCGCGAGTCGCAGTAATCGCTGTGCTTCTTGATCCGAGATCGTCCCCACGTACCGGCTCCAGACAACAAGATCATGGTAGGTGTGGAGGTATTCAACCGGCTGGTCGGTGCCCCGCCAATCCAGGGTATTGACAAAATCCAGGCATGGCCGCCCCCCCAGAAGACTCAGATTGCCGGCATGTTTTTCAGCATTGTCCACCAGATGCCCTCTGATGTATTATAACCATCAAAAAGTTATTGACAGGTTACCAATTTTTTGATATGAGCATAACCTACCAAATCATAGTGGCCGGTTAGGTTATTGTCAAGCGATTTATCCGGAGGCTGGCGAGATGAACCATGTTGAATTTATGGAAGGATTCGAGGAACTCCTGGAAGAGCAGGGATTCCGCGGCAGAATCATATCCATTGAACACGTCGAGGAACTGCAGCAGGAAATCGATGCCCTCCACAGAAAGAATCTGCTGGACGAGGAACTCTACGACACCTATCTGGCTTCATTTGATTTTGAGTGCCGGCAAAAACTGCCTAACGCTCGATCGCTGATCATCGTATCGGTTCCCCAGCCCCAGGTCCGGGTTACGTTCATGCGGAAAGATCAATCCTCTCCTGTCATCATCCCGCCCACGTATGCTTTTTCGTCTGATGATCACGTTGCGGATCTCTTGAGGGCGTATCTTGAGCCGATGAGGTATGGACTGCAGAAAGTACGGCTGCCCCAAAAACTGCTGGCCGTGAGAAGCGGCCTGGCGCGGTACGGGAAGAACAATATCACCTATGTTTCGGGTATGGGCAGCTTTCATCGGCCGGTCTTGTTTATTTCCGATTGTCCTTCACGTCCCGGCACCTGGAGAGAACCTGCCCCCTTGGATCAATGCGAAAAGTGCAGTGCCTGCGTGAAGGCCTGTCCGTCCCATGCGATTGCACAGGACCGCTTTCTCCTGCATGCCGAGCGCTGCATCACCTTTTACAATGAACGGACAAGCCCCTTTCCGGATTGGCTGTCGCCCTCCTGGCATCGCTGCCTGGTGGGCTGCATGGTCTGCCAGAAGGCGTGCCCGGCCAACAGGGACGTTATGGGATGGATCCGGGAAGGGCCGGCCTTCGACAATCACGAGACCGCATTGTTGCTGGAAGGCGCGACAGAGGATGATTTGCCTGCCAGAACCCTTGATACATTAAGAGGGCTCGACATGATGGAATATCTCCCCGTGATCGGACGAAACCTGAAAGCCGTCCTCAAAAAATCGGCCTGAGCTTCACTGTGCTTCCCCTCACCATATCGGGCGCCAATCCGATCTCCTGCCGGCGTCCAATACTCCACATTTCCGGTTGACAAGAGAGAATGAAAGAACTATATTCACTTCTAGCGATATTTAGGTGTCTTGTGTGACTTCATAAGAGTCATGACAGCCGTGCCGGATCAAGACGCTAAAACTGCTCGAACACAAGGTGCTTTCTTCTTGGGAAATCCACATGATTCTTATATTAAGCGAGTTATAACATACACTTGATATATTCATCCGAAGAGAGCCCCGAGGTTGTGGTGCCGGCAGAGCGATTGCCCGACATTCGCCGCTGAACCGTCTGTCGAGGCTGTTTTTTTTGGAGCAAATATATCGCTATATGGCGACATTTGAATTGACACACACCCACGCGACACCGCCGGCCCAGGCAAAAGACTCGTTTCCTCGCCGGACGGTTTCGCTTTTGATTAGTTGTTCAAATTCCATGGCGCCATGATTTCAGGCAGGCCTTTCGCCGCCTGTATTTTTAAACTTTTTTCAGCAAAGGAGCAACCATCATGAAAGATCTCAAGGAACTGTTCGAAATCGGTATGAAGTTTCACGGCCATAAGTGTCCGGCCATGCCAATGGGGCTCAGGGCGGGGATTGCTGCCATGAAGGTCCTTGATGTGGAGCGTGCACAGGATAAAGAGCTTTTCGTGGTCTCGGAAACCGGCAAGGGACACGCTGCGGGGTGCTTTCTCGACGGCATCATGACCGCAACAGGCTGCACGTACGGCAAATCGAATATTGAAAAGCGGTATTTTAATAAGATGGCGTTTACCTTGATCGACCAGAAGACCGGCCGTGCGGTGCGCGTATCGCTCAAGCCGGATTTCTTTGAAAAGGCCCTGGCTTCGCCCTTTGTCCAAAAGCGCAGGGAGGGAGTGGCACCACAGGATATCGCACCGGAGATCGCCGATCCTCTCGTCGATCGAATTCTTTCAATTGACGAGAGCGCTTTCCTGGACATCGGCGAAGTACACCAGACCGCCGTAAAGAAAGGCAAAGCCGTTTTCACGGCAAAGCGTTGTGCGGGCTGCGGCGAACTGACCTTTGTAAACAAGCTCCGACTGACAGAGAACAACCAATTGGTCTGCATTCCCTGCTCGGGCTACGTAGAGTAAGGTTTATGCCGAGAGCTGCCGGCATGGTGGACCAACGATGGAGGTGAAATGGCTGTCCATACTTTAATACTCTTGTTTTTCATTTTCCTGGCTGTTTCAGCGGTCTTTTCGATGTTCGGGCAGGGAGGTGGAGCTTTTTATGTCCCCATGCTGCTGGCTCTGTCCGTGCCCATGTATGTGGCCGCCTCAACCAGCCAGGTACTGATCATGGTAGTGTCTTTTTCATCCATGCTGATTTTTGCCAAGGCCCGGACGGTAGATTGGAGGCTGGTGCTGCTGATCGAGCCCCCCACCAACATCGGGGCTTTTTTTGGCGGCTACTTGTCTCCCTATTTTCCTGCCGGCTTTTCAAAGCTTTGCTTTGCCGGCGTGCTCCTGATAGGAGCCTACTATATGTACCGGCCGCCCAAAGCGGCGGTGGAGTCACCTTCCGGTCGGGATCACTGGTGGATGTGGCATTCTACAGGCATGGCCACGCCTTACACGATAAATGCGATGGTTCTGGTACCCATAATGCTCCTGGCGGGATTTGTCGCCGGCATGCTGGGTGTCGGCGGCGGTCTGCTCAAAGTGCCCGCGGTCGTTGTGTTAGGCGGTGTACCGATGAGCATCGCTGTAGGGAGCTCTTCGCTGATGATTGGCGTGACAGCTTTGACAGGATTCATCGGGCACTTGCTGCGGGGCCACTTTGATCTTTGGCTTACTGTTGTTCTGGCTGGAGGCGTACTGATCGGGTCACAAATCGGGCCTCGTTTTGCAATAAAAACCGGTCAATCTCAACTGAAGAAGTATTTCGCATTATTGCTGGTCCTCATCGCAATATGGCTGGTCTATGGAGTGCTGTGAACGAGGTCGATGATCGTCACCTCGGGCGGCGCAAGGAACCTGATGGGCGGCCCCACGTGCCGGAACCACGGCTGACGTAGAGATGGCCGCCTCCGGGAAGCGTGAAGAATCCGGTGCAATAAGGGGAGACCAGTTCCGTAGCATACCTGAACGGGAAGATCTGCCCGCCGTGAATATGGCCGGAAAGCTGCAGGTCGAATAGTCCCAAGGCATTCTTGTCCACCACCGGCCGGTGCTTCAGGAGAAGGGTAAAGATCTTCCGGGAAGATGAAGAGAGAAGGCCCTTCTCCGGGACGAGTTTTGCAAGGCCGAAGGATTTCCCCGCCGGGTCATCCACACCGAAAATCGCGATGACTCCGGGTATCTCGACGCCCCGGCCGCGAAGCATGGAAAAGCCGGCCTTCTTTGTGATGCTCAGAGAGTACGGGAGGCCGGCGTAAAATTCGTGATTTCCCGTTACGGCAAACTTTCCGTATTTAGCGGGAACCGCTCGAAGCATTTCAACGGCCGCAGCCAAGTGGTCCGCCTGCCCGTCTACCAGATCTCCCGTAGAGACCAGTATGTCCGGGGCCGCAGCCCTGACCTTGGCAAGAATCCGTTCGAGCCTGTCTCTCCCGACGATGAGGCCCAGGTGCACGTCGGAAATCTGAACAATTCTCAACTTCCCTGTGTCTTTCGAGATCTTGGGAGTCTCGATCGTGACCCGTTCGGTCCGGATGTTCAGCGCCTCGAAATACCCGTACGTCGCAATCGATACGGACGCCAGCAATGGGATGACGAATGCGGTCCGCGCCGTCATTTTCATCCAGGAAAGATCGAATTTGACGATCCGGACTGCAAAAAAGACAAAAATCCTGTAGAAATCCAAGAGAAAGGAGGCGCAGACAAAAAGAAACAGACACCCCATCCAGGTGTAACCGACATAGGCCAGCACCTTTGCCGGAAGTTCCAGGCCCGCGCTTTTGGACAATCGCACCAGAACCGGACAGAGCATCATGGCCGCCATGAAGAGAGCAAGCGGGACCCCGGCTCTCGGACCAAATGAAAAAGCCGCCCGCGCCTTGAGAAATCCGTACAGGTGCATGCCGCTGTAAAGCAGCAGGAATGTCGTCACGAATAAAATGAACCTCAACGCGTCTCAACTCCTCCACAGGGTGTCCGTCTTACCGTTCCCTAACTGCCTTCAGTATATCGCGCCAGCTTATTATCCCGATCAGCTTTCGCTTTTGGTCCACAATGGGTATGCAGGAAATCCTGTGCTTGTTGAAGATTTCAATTGCCTCATCGATTCCGGCGTTTGGCGGTAAGGTAACGGGTCTTCTTGTCATTATTTGATGAGCTCTCTTGTGGAGAGTTGCCAGGTCGCTCTCTGTCTCCGAGATGGTTCCGATGTTTGGACTCAAGGCTTTCAGAAGGTCCCTGTCAGAAATCACGCCATATAATATGTCGGACTCGACTACGAGCAGATGATGGAACTTGACCTTGTCAAAAATTTCTTTCAGGGTTTTCAGCGAATCATCCAATTCGACAGTGACAATGGTCTTGCTCATTATTTCTTTTACCTTCATGATTCCCTCTTCCACCCGGATAGATGAACCCGATAGATTTCAGCATCTATGGCTATTCTTCAGTTTCGGCAGGCACAGTAAACCCGTTTGCACCCTCCTACGAGGTTCATGACTCACTCGGTTTTGCGGAGTCTTTCCACCAGGAGATTAGTCAAAGCAAACACGCCTGCCAGGTCCAGATGAAAATGGGCCCGGTCATCGATTCCGATGACCGCTCTCACGGGAACTTCCTGATCGCCCCGCCACAGCAGCACGTATAAAGGGACATGCGGCAGCCCGGGTATCCTGATGGCAACGTCGGCGCCTTCAATCGATTCGCCGCCAAGGCCAAGGGCCCGGTCGATCAAACGGCTGGAATCCTTCTCGAAAGCCTTGGCCAGCGGTTCATTTGCCACGGCATGGGGACCGGTGAAGAACATCCGGCCGCCGGGAAGTTCCTGCGGCACCGCCATCCGGCCGCTCGGGGGCACGCCTTTGGAAGCCGCCAGAGTGGTAAGCAGCACCACGCCTGCCTGATAGCTGACCGGATGATCAACCTGGAAGGTCCTTATGATCCGCTGATTGACCGGATCGACGGTATAATCGATCCCGATCAACACCACCCTGAAAACGCTCCCGTCCCATGTCCCGCCGACCGCGTCCGCAGCTTCCCGGGGAGAACGCCGGTCAAGATCGCTCCACAAGGCCGCCGGGAGCTGATCGGCCCATCTGAACAATTCTCTTTGAGGCTGCTTCATTGGCAAACCCGTTTATTCGGCGACCGGCGGAGGTCACGCACGGTCACGTGCGGCATACGCTCTTTGCCCTCCAGGGTTTTTCACAAACCGGCTGTGTCCCCAGGGACGTTTTTGCGCAGTTCATTAAGCCAGACAGTGGCGTCGGAGTCGCTCGGCGCCCGCCAATCGCCTCGCGGCGACAGCGACCCTCCGGAACCGACTTTGGGTGAGTTGGGCAGCGCGGATCTCTTAAACTGGCTGATCTTGAAGAAGCGGTACAGGAATATTTCCAGCCACTTCTTGATGGTTGCCAGGTCATACGCCTTCCGCTTTTCTTCGGCTATCAGGTCGGGCCAGGTTCCTTTTGCCGTATCGCCCCATGCATGGTGGCACAGGAAAGCGACCCTGCTCGGGCGAAAACCGAAACGAGTGATATAGTACAGGTTGAAATCCTGGAGTTCGTAAGGCCCGATCGCGGCTTCGGTGCTCTGGGTCGGCTGTTCCCGCTCGCCCTTTTCGGGGGGAATGAGTTCAGGCGATATCTCGGTATCGAGAATCGCCTGAAGGACAGCCGCTGCCTCCTCGTCGAATTGACGCGTCTTGATAATCCAGTGGATCAGAAACTGCACGAGGGTCTTCGGCACCGAGCCGTTCACATTATAATGGGACATGTGATCGCCCACGCCGTAAGTCGTCCACCCCAGGGCAAGCTCGCTGAGATCTCCGGTGCCCACAACGATCGCCTTGTGAAAATTTGCCAGCCGGAACAGGTGGGAAGTGCGCTCGCCGGCCTGAACGTTCTCGAACGTGATGTCATATTGCTTTACGCCCGCGGCATATGGGTGCCCGATATCCCGGAGCATCTGCATGCACGACGGTCGAATGTCCAGTTCCTGTGCTGTTATGCCCAGCGTACTCATGAGCCTATGGGCATTTCGGTTCGTCGTCCTGCTGGTGGCGAAGCCGGGCATGGTGAAGCCGAGTATGTTTTTTCTCGGCAATCCAAGCCGTTCCATGGTTTTGGCGCATACAATGAGAGCCTGAGTCGAATCCAGTCCTCCGGACACTCCAATGACGACCCGCTCTATCCCGGTCGTTTCAAGGCGTTTCATCAAGCCGTGCACCTGGATATTGTAAACCTCGTAGCACCGTTCATCGCGTACCGAGGGTTCGCTCGGAACATACGGAAACCGGTCCACCGTGCGTATCAGCGGAACCTCGCCCTCGGGGACCCGGAATCGGAAGTCGACGGACCGGAGCATTCTCAGCCGTTCACGCCAGTCGCCGACGGATTCGTTGAACGTGGTCATGCGCATACGATCCTGCAGCAGCCTCTCCAGATCCACGTCCGCCGCGATAACCTGCTCTTCACCTGAAAAGCGGACCGATTCAGCCAGCAGGTCATTATTCTCGTATATGCCGGCGTAGCCGTCCCAGGCCAGGTCCGTGGTGGATTCTCCAGGGCCTGCGGCCGAGTAAAGGTATGCTGCGACGCACTTAGCTGACTGGGATGCGCAAAGGAGCTTGCGATATTCCGTCTTTCCAACCGTGATATTGCTTGCGGACAGATTGGCCAGTACTGTTGCTCCCGCAAGGGCCGCACAGGTACTCGGAGGAATCGGCGCCCAGATGTCCTCACACACCTCCACGTGCAGCGCAAACCCCTCAACGTTCTCCGCCTTAAAAATGAGATCGTTGCCGAAGGGGACCGGCTTGCCGAGAAATGGTACCTCCCGACCCACTGCGTCACGTGCGGCTGAAAACTGTCGTTTCTCGTAGAATTCTCTGTAGTTCGGCAGATAGGTCTTCGGTACCACGCCGAGAACCTGCCCTCGATACAGCACGACGGCGCAGTTAAACAGCCGCCCCTCAAAACGAAGGGGTGCACCCACAATCAGAACGGGCGACAGGCCTCGACCTTCCTCCACAAGAAGGGACAGGGCCGACCGGGTTGCATCCAACAGGGCATCCTGGTGGAACAGGTCTTCGTTGGAATATGCAGAGATTCCGAGCTCCGGAAAAAGAGCGACCGCCGCATGCATGGCTGAGGCACGGTGAGCAAGCTTCACCGTGCGTTCCATATTGAATGCAGGATCTGCCACCTTCAGGAAAGGAATGCACACCGCCGCTCTGATGAACCCGTGGGAGTAAATCGAATCAAACGGCAAGGGCCTGCGATTCTCTGTATGCAATGGTTTTTGAGACATCTGCAATCAATAAAATGTGCTTTTGATCGTATATCTGTTAAAATGAGCAATATACTTGATAAAGATTTTTGTTTGTAAATTATATACCTTAAATATGACGCAAATCAAACAAAAATCCTGCCTGGACCCCGAATTGCCCTTCCGGACCATAAATTCAGCCTCATCATTGAAGGAGAGATGTGCTATGATACCGGGGCAATAAAGAGGATAGCAGACAATCACTTCCTGACGGACACCGGACATTTCGGCGTCGGCAGAGGTGAAAACAAGGACGATAGTGCCGCATTTGACAATGGAAAATATTCGGAATTTCAGCATAATCGCTCACATAGATCACGGGAAGTCCACCCTGGCGGACCGGCTTATCCAGAAGACGAACCTGGTGGATGAGAGGAAGTTCCGGGACCAGATCCTGGACAACATGGACATCGAACGGGAACGGGGAATCACCATCAAGAGTCAGGCGGTCACCCTCCCTTATGTGAACAAGGAAGGCGTCGCTTTTGCGCTGAATCTCATTGACACTCCCGGGCACGTGGACTTTTCCTACGAGGTGTCCCGTGCCCTGGCGTCGTGCGAGGGGGTCCTGCTGGTAGTGGACGCTTCCCAGGGCGTGGAGGCCCAGACGGTGGCCAATCTTTATGCGGCCCTGGAGCACGACCTGGAGATCATCCCGGTCATCAACAAGATCGACCTGCCGTCAGCGGACATCGAGCGGGTCAAAGAAGAGATCGAGGTTGACCTGGGACTGGACTCCGATCATGCCCTGCTCTGTTCAGCCAAGGAGGGCACAGGGATCGAGGAGGTGCTCGATGCGATCACCGCATACATTCCGCCGCCCAAAGGATCGGTTGATGACCCGCTGAAAGCGCTCATCTTCGACGCCCACTACGATTCCTTCCGCGGCACCATCGTCAGTTGCCGGATCTTCTCCGGAACACTCGAGCCCGGAGACACCATCAGGCTCATGTCCAACGACGCCGCCTACCGGGTGGAAGAGGTGGGCGTTTTCAAACTCACGAGAGAACCAAGAAAACGGCTCTCCGCCGGGGAAGTGGGGTATATCATCTCGGGCATCAAGACGGTCAGCGATGTACGGGTCGGCGATACGGTGACCCTCGACTCTCATCCCGCCCCTGAGCCCTTACCCGGTTTCAAGGAAGTGAAGCCGGTTGTCTTTTCCTCCATCTATCCCATCTCGAGCGACGATTATCATTCCCTGTTCGATTCCCTGGAAAAATACAAGCTCAACGATGCGGCACTGGTGTATCAGAAGGACTCCTCTGTCGCTCTGGGGGTGGGTTTTCGCTGCGGATTCCTGGGGCTCCTTCACCTGGAGGTCGTTCAGGAACGCCTTGAAAGGGAATTCGGCCAGTCTCTGATTATGACCGTCCCCACGGTCCAGTACAAGTTCGTCCTGACCAACGGCGAAGCCATCAACGTGGATAATCCGGTGGATTATCCCGACCCGGTAACCATCGACAAGGCCCTGGAACCGTACATACGGGCAAGCATCATGATCCCCGAGCGGTATATGGGGGTAGTGATGGATCTCTGCCTGGAGCGCCGGGGGGTAAATTCGCGATTCACTTATCCAACGCCGGGCAGGATCGAAATACAGTTCGATATGCCTCTCGCAGAGGTCATCTACGATTTCTACGACAAACTGAAAACCGTAACCCAGGGGTATGGGTCGTTTGACTACGACCTGCTGGATTACCGGGAGAGCGACCTGGTTCGGATGGATATCCTGGTCAATGGAGAAAAGGTGGATGCCCTCTCGCAGATCGTGTTCCGGGAAAAGGCGCGGGCACGCGCGCTCCAGACCTGCGAGCGGCTCAAAGAGGAGATCCCGCGGCATATGTTCAAGATCGCCGTCCAGGGGGCCATCGGCGGCAACATTATCGCCAGGAAAACCATTTCCCCGTTCCGGAAGGATGTGACTGCCAAGTGCTACGGCGGAGACATTACGCGGAAGCGGAAGCTTCTGGAAAAACAGAAGAAGGGAAAGAAACGGATGAAGATGATCGGTTCGGTGTCCATTCCCCAGAGTGCCTTTGTGGCGGTCCTCAAGTCGGAAAGTAAATAGGATGGAACAGGCAGGGCTTTACATCCATGTCCCGTTCTGCCGGTCCAAGTGCCCCTACTGCGATTTCTATTCCCTGGCTGCCGGCTCCCTGATTCCCGATTGGCTGGATGCAGCGGCATCGGAGATGGGCCTGTACAAAGGGGTTTTCGGGACATTCGATACCATTTACGTGGGCGGCGGCACCCCGAGCCTTCTGCCGGGACCCGTGCTTGAGGTCCTGATGAACCGCCTGGTGGACCATTTTGTCTTTATCCCTGAAACGGAAATCACCATTGAGGCCAATCCAGGAGACCTCACTTCTGAAAGGATCTCCCTGCTGAAGGCCCTGGGCTTCAACCGGATCAGCGTGGGTATGCAGTCCTTTGATGATGGGGAACTTGCCTTTTTGGGAAGGCGGCACGACGCAAGAGGAGCAGCGGAGGCCGCCTCACGGTTGCGGCGCGCAGGCTTTCCCAACGTCGGCATGGATCTCATCTACGGGATTCCCGGTCAGGACATGGCAAGCTGGTTTCATACCCTTGACACGGCCCTTTCCTTCGAACCCCGGCATCTTTCCTGTTACCAGCTCACCATCGAAAAGGGGACCGTGTTCTCCCGCAGGAAAGAGAAGGGTGAACTTGTACCAATCGGGGAAGATCTGGAACGGGAGTTCTTCCTCAGGACCTCGGAGTTCTTGACGAACAGAGGATATCTCCATTACGAGGTCTCCAATTTCGCCCGAGACCGGAAACACATTTGCCGGCACAACCAGAAATACTGGCAGCATGTGCCGTACCTGGGCCTGGGACCTTCGGCCCACTCCTTCCAGGCCGGCCGGAGATGGTGGAACGTACGATCCGTGCGGGGCTACTGCAGGGCGCTGAAAGCCGGGGCAAGTCCGGTGGAGGGAGAAGAAACCCTGACACCGGCCCAGGTACACCTGGAATCGGTTGCCCTCGGCCTGAGGACGCAAGCGGGCTTCGATCGCTCCGAACTTCGCGATCCTGCGGCCGAAGAGATGCTGGAGAAACTGGAAGCAACCGGCTTTCTTCGCTGTGACCGAACCCGCGTGACCCCTACCAGGAAAGGATTTCTGTTCGCAGACCATTTGCCGTTATACTTGTGCGAAGAAGGCCGGAGGTGACCCTTCACCCGGGCAACGTGAGGGGGGAGCATGTTTTTTTTCATCGGCGGGATACAACCGAAGACGGTTTTGGTGGATGAGCAGGCCAGGATGTGCCCCTCCTGCGGCCTGACCCGGGCCCGGCTGAAGCGGGTGGACCATTACTTTTCCCTGTTCTTTATCCCTCTGTTCCGGGTGAAAAAGGGAGAGGAATTCCTTGAGTGCCCGCAATGCGGCGTGGTATCGGGCAAAGACGGCAGGGGTGTCTCGAGCCCGGACGGAGCGCAGCCGTCCAGATGCCCCCATTGCGGTTATCCCCTGGAGTCCGGATTCCGCTACTGCCCTTATTGCGGGAGGGCCTTGTGAAGGAGGTCTTGGATACCCGGCGCGGCAGTGATACTGATCTGCTTCTCGGTTTTCGGGGCCGTTCCTTTCTCTTCCTGAATCTCTCCTATTTTCTGGTTTTCAGCAATATCTCCCTGTTCTACCTCTACCCGCTCGTGCTGGAACGAATGGGAGGCTCCCCCGAGATAATCGGCTGGGTTATGGGTTCCTTTTCCGTAGCCACGGTGATCACTCGCCCGTTGATGGGAAAGCTGGTGGGATCGAGAGGGGAATCCCTGGTCATGGGGATGGGTACTGCAGTTGTACTGCTGGCTTCAACCGGATACCTGCTCCTGGAGAAGATCGGTTTTCCGGTTTTCCTGGTCCGCCTGGTCCATGGAATTGGATACTCGGCTTTCATTTCAGGGAGTTTCTCCCTGGTGGCAAGGGCTGTTTCTCCGGAAAAACAGGGACAGGCATACGGGATTGTGGGGGCGTCGATCATGGCTGCGACCGCCGTGGCACCGCCTGTGGGCGAGGCCCTCCTCAGGCATGGAGGCTTCGCAGCGCTCTGTCTGGCGGCTTCCGCCTGCGCACTGGCCGCGTGCCTCGCCGTCCTCCTGGGAGGTCTCAACCTGGGCTCCGGCTCCAGCAGCGGAGTGCGCGAAAAAGTGAGATATGTCCCGCTCCTGAAAGACCTCTCTTTCCTGTTCCTGATGATCTCGACCCTGCTGTTTGCCCACTGTCAATCCACGCTGGCAAATTTTCTTGCGCTCATTTCCGTGCAAAACGGGGTGGGAGCGGGCCGCTTTTTCTTTGTGGCGTTTTGCGTGGCGATCCTGGCACTTCTCACCATGGGAAAGATTATGGACCGCTTCGGGAAATGCCGCTTCCTCAAATTCGCCTACCCCCTTTTGGCCCTCGGTCTGCTGCTGGTACCGGGTCTTGTGGGCTCATGGCCCTATGTTCTGCCCGCCTTTCTCTTCGGAGCGGGCATAGGGCTCCTCTTCCCGGCGCACAACGCCCTGGCCGCCGGATACGGCGCCGGCAGGCAAAAGGCCGCGGCCATGTCCTTCTTTACCAGCATCTATGACACGGGGTTCATCACGGGGGCCGTATTCTCGGGATGGGTCGCCCAGTCGTGGAGCCTGAAAGGTCTCTTCATGTTTACGGGCTGCATCGCCCTGGGAGGCCTGCTGATCGTGCTCTTCTCGCCCATCAGGGACCCAGAAAATCACAAGCCGCCCAGGCGCTAAAACATGAGGGTTTTCTGGCCCTTTTTCTTCACCCTTCTCTTGGGCCTGGGGGCTACCCTGGAAGTGAGTTCCAGGTACCTGGTCACGCATCGCTTCATTGTTTTGCGCTCGCAGATTTCCTGGATGCCGCGGATGTCATGGTAGTAACCGAGCTTGTCATAGATGGAATCGGAGATATTGTAAAGAGAATCGGACCGCACATGCCTTTCATCCACCGCAAAGCCGCGGGATTTCATGACCCTGGGCCCCGCGAAGATAACCAGGGCCCCGGGTTCCGCGATCACGACGTCTCCGAGGGCCGCGTAACTCGCTATGGCGCCGCCGGTGGAAGGGTCGGCCAGGATGGAGATATAGGGGAGGCCGTGACGTTTCAGCCGGTTGACCGATTCGATGGTCTTGACCATCTGCATGAGAGCGGAAATACCCTCATAGAGCCGCGCCCCGCCGGAGCAGCAGAGGCTGATGAAGGGAAGGTTCTCCTGGATGGCGTAGTCCACCGCCCTCCTGAACTTTTCTCCAAAGACCACCCCCATGGAACCGCCGCTGAAATAGAAATCGCTGATGGCCATGGCCACCTTGAACTGGTGGATACGCGCACTGCCGACGACCAGCGATTCGTTGAAATGAGACCGCCCCTTCTGCTTTTCCAGGAATTCCTGGTAGTAAGTGGTAATTCCGTTCGTCTCGATGAGCTGATCAACGGTGAGGTTGCGGTAGAGTTCATGGAATGATCCCGTGTCCGCCAGGCAGTCAATCCAACCGGTGGCCCCCAGGATATAGGAATGACCGCATTCCGGGCATACGTTAAAGTTGTCGAGGAAGTCCTGGAGGGGAACAAGCTTTCCGCATCCCCCGCGTCCGTTTCCGCCCTGGCCGGCCCCGCATTGCACGTATTTGGTGGCCTCTTCCTTGGGTCCGATGTCGCCGTAATCTTCGCTTACCTCTATCGGGCTGGCATAGTCGACGATTTTGATGTCCGGAGGGGGCTTTCTGAAGGCCTTTTTGATGGGTTTTTCAAAGTAACGCCTGATGTCGTAGAGGGGTCTGCTTTTTTTCGAAAGGCCGTACTGTTTCGCCCTCACTTCCCGCTTTTTGACCAGCTTGTCTATCTTGGATTTGGACAGATCCTTTACGGCTCTGGTCAGGAACTGCCGGACATTCTCAGCGGTTTCCTCGCAGTCGCTCACCTCTTCCGGACAGGGGACAATCCTGTCGATGACGCCAAGATTTCTCAACTCCCTGGCCGTGGGCTTCAGGATGGCCAGGGCGTCCTCAATCCTTTCCGGATCCCTGAACACGATGGAGGCCATGCTTTCGGGAGGCGCCGTTGCGTAAAGGGCGTCTTCCATCTGCCCCCTGATGTCCGTGACCTGGATGGCCAGCGCACCCCCGCTTCCCCCTTCTCCGAGGATAAGAGAGACGGTCCGTATCGGGAGGCTCAGGAATGCCCGGATCAGATGGGCGATAAAGAATGCCTGAAACCGTTGTGCCGAGTACATGGAGATGTCGGCACCGTAGGTATCGATAATCGTAAAAAGATACGTATTTTCAAGATCCCCGAAGCGCAGCCTTTCCAGTACGCTCAGGATGAATGAATGATCGTCCGAGGTGAGCATTCCGTAGTTGAGCTTCTTCAGATCCTTGGAAGTCTGGAGATCAGCGGGTTTCGGTTTTTCCTGTGCAATGACCGTTAGTTTCTTTTCGAGAAATTCGCAGGTCCCTGCCACGAGGGATTCCCCCGGGGTCTTGTAGGCATCGAACCCCGGAAAAAGCTTGGTGATTATCTCCGACGCCCTGGGCCGGAACGGGTTTCTGGTGCGCTTTTTGAAAATGTCCAGAACAGTCTGTTTGGGCATGCTGTTATTCCTCTGACATGCAGATGTAGCTCAAGCCTAGCATGCCCGGATGAATTTATCAAGCTCCAGTGCGTGGTCATTCCTCTGCCGGCTTCCGCAAGTGCATCAGCTTCTCAAAAAGACGAGGCGGGGTGAGAAAAATACGGGTGACATATCCCATAATGCTGTTTCCCCAGTTCTTGAGGGGTACGTAGGTGACTTTGGGATCGGAAAGCGGACCCCTCACTTTGAAATAATAGACCAGAAGGGTCTTGTCCTTGCCCGTCAGGATGTACCCGACAATGGGAATCTTGCTTACAAGGGAATCGAGCGTCACCAGAGGCTGAACACCAAAGCTGCCCTTGATTTGTTTCCCGGGCAGATCCAGGATCCCCTGCGCGGCCCCGTTGAAAACAGGACTCCCCATCAGGAGGTTTTCCGTGTAGATTATCCCCTTCTTGATCTCAAAATCGGCGCCGATTTTATCAAAGTAGAACCCTTCCTTGGAGAGATTGGGCGGGGGGCGGCGGAATATTTTCTGGATGCTCAGGAAGTCCAGTATCTGGATCAAAATATTGGATTTTTTTATCACGCCCTTTTCCACCAGCACTCTTCCATTGCCCTGAAGCCCCGCTACCAGGGACGCTTTGTCATGTCCTTCTCCGGAGAGGAGTACATCGCTGCTCAGCTGCCCTTCGATATAGGGGTCCTGTATGTTAAAGGAGCGCAGGATCTCCAGGATGGGTTGATCAAAAAGCCTGACGTGGCTCAAGAATGTTATCTTCCTGCCGTCCTCACCCCCAAAATTGCCTTTGGCGGTTATAACTCCGTGCTTCCATTTCAACCGGGAGCTCAAGAGATGAAAGGCACCTTTTTCGAAAAGGCCGTCGGCGGCGAAAGGCCCCATGCTCATCTCCTGCCAGATCACTCTGGAAGCCCGGAGAGACACGCCCAGTTTTGTGCCGTGCTTTAACATCCATCCGAAGAAGGAATTTCTCTCCTTCGGTGATCGGCCGGGTTTCCGCTGAAAGAAATCCCCCAGGTCGATTTCTTTTGATCCCACGGTGAGGTTGCCCTGAAGGGCCTTCCAACCGCGGAGGTGCCCCTGAATTTCAATAGTGTTCTTCCCTGTTGTGAACTCCAGGGACTTGATGCCCAGTCTGTCGCCGGAAAAAACGGCCTTGAACCCGCCGTTCGTGAGGGGGTGAGCAAGTCCGCCAACCGCCAGGCACAGGTTTCGGGACTCCAATTCTCCGGTCAAGGTGCACGAGAGAGGGTCGTTCCATGGAAGACGTCCACGGATATGTCCTTTGATGACTCCCCCCGCGACCGGACAGCCTCCCTGAAGCTGTCCGCCCAGATCCTCGATGAAAAATCCCGGGGTGTTCACCTCTGCCGTGATTATCTTTTCGCCGGTCAGGCGCACCTCTCCCGATACGGAGAGCGAGGATTTTCCGAAGCGGCCGTCCAGGCTCGTGATATCCAGGTTCTTTCCCGGAATATAGCCGAGATCAAAGTGTATTCTCCCCTTCTTGCACAGGGGATTAAGGGAAAGAGAACCCACCTTGAGGGCAGGTCTTTCTTTCAAATCAATCGCCCCGGCAAGAAACCAGGCAGTGCCTTTCCTTGATATGCTCATTGTGCTCGCAGCGTGTTCTCCAAAATGGAGGGACCATGTCCTTTCCGGAAGCAGTCTGGCAGCGAGCGTATCAAGATCAAGGGTCCCTGTGATCTTCGTCGCGAGGTTCTCAAGCGATCGATCTGCCGAACCTGAAACCTCCAGGGCTGAGTGTCCCCATGAGCCGCTTCCTCTGAAGCGGACCGGACCCGTTTCTTCGATCTGCACATCTCCTTTTGTCACCTTGACGGGGAAAAGCAGAGCCTTGTGGATGAAAGTGCATTCCCTGAACTCGAGAGATGCATTTTCGATGCGGGGGACGGTTCCGCTTTCCTTCCTGACGGCCTTGAGCCTGGCGCTCAAGAGGCCGGAAGAACCTGCCAGCGCCGCAAGCTTCTCCTTGAGTTCCTTGGGGGTCCAGGGAAACTGCCGCATCTTCACGAGATCCTGGATGGCAAACTCTCCGGCAAGAGTAGTGCTGTACACAGAGCTGCCCCCGATCAGCGGAGATACCGTCAGGGAGGCCTCTTTTACGCTGGAAGTCCCGAAACGGCCCGCCAGAGGAGAGATCTTCAGCACGTTCCCCTTGATCTCCATCTGCCCTGCGACTCTCTCAAAGGGTAGGGGAAATTCGTGCTGCAGAACATTCATATTTTTCCACGCGACCTTCATGGCCAGAATACTCCTGTTCTGAGGCCGGCTCAGATGGTCGATCTGATCGAGGGTGCCGACGAGCGAGAAGCCCTTGGTCTCCACCTCCCCGCCTGACAGTCGGGGGAAAAGACCTTCTTCCATCCAGGCCGGGACGAGCGATGTCGGGAAAACGGCCTTGAAGGTATTCAGGGGCATGAAGGGACTCTGAATGGAGAGGTTCAGGCGGGAAGACGGTTTTGCCGGCTTAAACGAGATCTTCGCCGACAGTGATGTATCCAGCAGCCTGGCCTGAGGTATGGAGATCCTGAGTGTTCCCTTGTCCAGCAGGGCCCTGAAATCAACAGTCATGGAAGAGAGCGCATATTCCTTCCGTCTCTCTTTGTGGGAAATCGCGAAACGCAGATCGCTCCCGCGCAAGGTCCCTCCTGCTGAGAAGGTATCTCCGAATGGAGAACCCGCGGCATGGAACTGCACGTCAAACAGCCCGGCGGAAAAGGGCGAAAAATGAGGCCATGGTATCCACGACACGGGGATCTTGAGTGCTTCGCCCACGAGATCGACCGACGTCTTTGCCTGATCTTCTCCGTATCGCACCTGACCCTGGAGACGAAAAGGGATATACCGTCCTCTGAAACCGAAGGCGGTTTTGAGGTGAATTACCTGCTCAGGGACTTTCTGCGCCCGGGAGACTCTCAGGAAAAGGGCCTGCAGCGAAAAGGGTGATCCCTCTATCTTTACCTGCCCTCCTGTGATGGAAAGTGAGCGAATCGCCGCGAGCCTCAGAAAATTGATTTTCCCGAGCGTTTCTTCCACAGACACTTCTTTTCCCTCTGTCCGGCCGCGAAGGGGAAAAGTGATGACCGGATTTTCCAGATCCAGGCTCTTGGGGATGATATTCCCCCTCAGGAGAGCTTTTCCATCAAACCCGATTCGCGCAACGGATGCTGAAATATGCTCGTTTCGGTCACTCGATGACGCGGATAACCCTTGCGCCGTGATCGTAAGTCCCCTCCAGAGGCTTACGCGAAAACTTTCCACCTCCACGTTGTATCCGGCCGCCTTCGAGATTTTTTCGACCAGGAATCGTTGGACGGAGGGTCTCTGGACAAGAAAATTCAGGTAGAGCAAACATGCGCAGACGAGAAGAACCAGGAGGATCCCGGGGAACAGGAGAGATTTTATGCGTTTTTGAAACATCTTTCGAAGTAGTCCCGGAGGATTCGCGCATGATCGAAGGCGAACAGGTTCGGGAGGGAATCCCGGCGGAAGATGCGGGCATCACGCGCATCGTCGTGGGCGCGCGGATTCCCTGAGGCGGACGCCACAAACACAACGGAAATGGTATGGTGCCGCGGGTCCCTGGATGGATCCGAATACGCTCCCAGCTGGTAGAGGAGTTCGACATCCAAGGACGTTTCCTCTTTTGCTTCACGCCGGGCCGCCGATTCCAGCGATTCTCCGTAGTCAACAAAACCGCCGGGCAGGGCCCACCCCAAAGGAGGATTCTTCCGATCTATGAGAACAATTCCCCCCTGTTCCATTTCTATGATGATATCAACGGTTGGAAAGGGGTTGCGGTATTTCTCCACCACCTGCCCGCAATGGGGGCAAATAATACTATCTTTCACCGGCCTCCCTCTCCCTGATGAGCTGCCTTCTCACATTTATCATTCTCTGGAGGGCTGTAAAATTGGAAAAGAAGGCCAGCAGGAAAAGGCAGCCTTCCATGATCCACAGGCCCACAGCGGGAAGTGAACCCAGCAACGAGCCGATGATCAAGAGGACCATTCTCTCAGGTCTCTGCAGAAGTCCCACCTTACACTCCATTCCCAGGCCTTCCGCTCGTGCCCTCGTATAGCTCACCATGAGGGACCCGCCGATGGCAAAAATGATGAAAAGAACCACCACAGGACTGCGAACGTTTCCGGTCCGGCCCCCGGAAAAATACCAGGCAAGTCCCGAAAAAATAAGAACCTCTGAAAAGCGGTCCAGCGTACTGTCGAAAAATGCGCCGAACCGGGATGTTCTTCCGGTCGTCCGGGCGAGCTCTCCATCGAGGATATCACAGGTCCCCGCAAGAACAACCACCCATCCGGCCCAGAAAAATCCCCCCATGCCGTAAAGGACCGCCGCCAGTCCGCTCAGCAGCAGCCCCAGAAGAGACAGAATGTTCGGATGCACATGAAAACGGGCAAAGAAATCAACCACCGGATTAATCAATCTCAGGTACCGTTCACGGTTTCTTTCACTCAGGAATGAGAACCGGGTCATGCGGGAGCGTCCTCCATTGCCGTGCTTGCCTTTCTTCCTCTGATTTCTGTTCCGTACCCTAGCAGAGGTCTCGGCTATTGTCAAAATTGCACGAAGCCTCTGCGCCGGATGAACGGGTCAGCTGATCCTCACGTTTACCTTGACGGCGCCGTTCCTGAACTGCCTTGTTCCCCCTCCTTCACTCACGACGTTCAGGATCCTTTTGGTATCCGTGATGAGCACTCCGGAGAGCAATGTAACCGGTGTTCCCCGAAAGGCCTCCGGAGCAAGGGGAGTGGACGCCCCGAGCAGAACGACCTCGCGGCAGGAGACCGCGGATGCAAGGATGCTGTCCAGTGTATTGTTGATAATGGAGGTGGAAGATATGAGGGCCACCTGACATTGGGGAAAGTATTCCGCCGCCATTTTCGAAGGCAGGATGTCTCCTATTGGTTTGTCCACTTCTTCAAATATCTTCAAGGAGGCCGCCTTTCTTTTCAGTGCCGGCACCATGGGCGCGAAGTTGCCTATCATGCAGACATTATCCCGCGGGGAAACGCGCACGTGATCCAGGATGTCGCCTTCCTTGAGCTGGCCGCCCGTCCTGTTCAGCACAGCGTTGCACGTGGCCAGGGCAACGGCGCACTCAACCTTTTCCGGTGAACCCAGAAGCGCGATAAGGTCTTTTGCCTGCCGTCCCTGAAGCGGGCGGAGACCATGGAAAACGCAGCAGCCTCCCGGAAGATCCCGGTGAAAAGTATAGGCCAGGCCCATCTGTCCGGTGTCAAGGAGCACCCCGGTATACCCGAGGCCGATGCGGACGTCCTCTACGCAGATCTCTCCCGCGCTCTTCGCGGCCGAATTCCTTATGGCTTCCTGAACACTCATTTCTCTCCTGACGGTCTCAAGGAAAATCAGAGGAACTGGGTCCTGTCTTCCATGAAGCTCTTGTATATCTTGTAGTACTCCGTATCTTCATACTCAATGGATTCGACGGGTATATGGTCGAAAGAGTAAATTTGGGCGCCCGGACAGGCCAGAAGGATGGGAGAGTGGCTGGCTACGATGAACTGCGCGTGTTCCGCTGCACCTTGTCTGCTGAGGATTTTAAGGAGTTCCAGCTGGCTTTTCGGCGAAAGGGCCGTCTCCGGTTCGTCCATCAAATAAAGCCCTTTCAATTCATAGCGGGCCCTGAACATGGACATGAGCGACTGGCCGTGGGACTGGGTAATGAGGGACTTTCCCCCGAAATAGTCAAGCATCCCGGGATCAGCAACAGCCCACTCCTCCACGCTCTGGGCAAAGTATCGAAAGGTGTCCGATCCGAAAAAAGAGCCGGGGACGTACCCGTTTGTCCAGGGTGCCTCAATATACTTGTACAGGCTCTGCGCATACGGATTTGTCGTAACACGCGTCTTTTCTTCGGCCTTCCAGATATGAATACCGCATTTGAGTGCTATGGCCTCGAGCAGCGTGGACTTGCCGGTACCGTTCTCGCCGATAAAGAACGTGATGTTCGAATGAAACCGTATCTCTCTGGTTTCCTGGAACAGCGGAACGTTGAAGGGATAATATCTTCTCGTCGGATACTTTTCAGGGAAGAGGATAACACGTTCCAGGTGCATGGTGCAGACCCCGTCTTCTCCGGTGCTTCAAGGGTACGGGAATGTGTATGCGGGAAAGCAAAGATGCCAAAGCTCTCACCGTCACGGCAGATTGTCGGTGAAAATCCAGGTTAATACTCCGAGGGCAATTCCCTGAGTTGCGCCAGAGAAAAAACCGGGCCGTCCTTGCAAACGAACTTATCACCGATGTTACAGCGTCCGCAGATGCCGATCCCGCATTTCATACGCATTTCAAGGGACAGAATGATACGATCCGGTGGAAAGCCCAGCTTCTCCAGCACCGGCTGGGTGAACTTGATCATGATGGGGGGACCGCAGACAATGGCGATGGCGTTTTCGGCACTGGTGATTTTCTGCTCGGTGATGGTCGGCACGAACCCCACGTTGTATTTCCAGTCAGGATCATCGGTACCGTCCACGGTGATGTGCATTTCTATATCATCCCTCTGCTCCCACGCGGCCAGTTCCTCGCGATAGAGGAGCATACCCGGATTTCTCGCCCCATAGACCACTCTGATATCTTTGAACTGCGGCCGATTTTCCGGTTCAATCATGTACACGATGCTCGATCGGAGGGTGGTAAAGGCGAAGCCGCCCCCGATGATAACCACATTCCTTCCCTTCATTTCCTCCCAGGGATACCAGTTCCCGAGAGGGCCCCGGATCCCCATGAGATCTCCCTTTTTCATGTTGTGGAGATGGCTGCTCACGAGACCTACTCTGTTGACCGTAAAGGCGACAAATCCTTTCTCGGTTGGGGAGGAGGCAATGCCGATGGGGATCTCTCCCTTTCCGGGAATGGAGAGCTCGGCAAACTGGCCGGGAGTGTAGACGAATTTCTTCTCATCTTCAGCGTTGAGAAAAACAAACTTGAATGTCTTGAGGTTCCGGTCCTCGGTCTCGGTTACAATATCATCTATGCGAACCGGATAGGGAAGATAGGGGTTTTCCAATGGAGCTTCCTCCTTTAATTGTCGTTACCGGGTTGAACCGGTTGAGCCCGTTGGCCGGTTGACAGATTAGCCGCAGTTGGCCATCAGGCTGAGCACTTCTCGTATGTCGATATTCACGGGACAAAACTGCACACAGCGTCCGCATCCGGTGCAGTGGAAACCATCGCCATACCTATCTACAAAATACTTGAGTTTGTGCATAAATCGCTGGCGGACCCTCTGAAACTTCTTATCCCTGGGATTGTGGCCGGACCCATGCAGCGTGAACAGCGGGAACATGCAGGAAT
>CAZEGG010000003.1:0-28560 GCA_964511755.1 uncultured Desulfobacteraceae bacterium
TCCGTGTGCTGACTGACGAGATCGAAAGGCTGAAGGCAAAGGGACAATCGAATATCTCCGGTGAGGTGGCATTCAGGCTCTATGACACCTATGGCCTTTCCTTTGACATCGTGCAGGATGTGGCCAGGGAAGAGGGGCTGACCGTCGATTCGGCGGCATTCGATAATGCCATGGCAAAGCAGCGGGCCCTTTCCCAGGAATCGTGGAAAGGGAGCGGTGAAGAGAAGATTCCCAGTGAGTACAAGAAGCTCCTGGCGGAAGGGGTGAAATCCAGGTTCCTGGGCTATGAATCCCTCCGATCAAAGGCGCACATCGTTGCCCTGTTCGCAGACGGCAAGAGAGTTTCGAGACTGGAACCAGGGGCTGAAGCTGAAGTGGTGCTCGACCAGACGCCCTTTTACGGGCAAGCGGGCGGACAGGTCGGCGATGCCGGATGGATCGTGAGCGGCGCCGCACGATTTCGGGTGAAAGACACCGTCAAATTCAGCCAGGACCTGGCCGTGCACATCGGGTCGCTGGAGTCGGGGGTTTTCGAACCTCCTCAGGAGGTGGAGGCACAGGTAGATGAAGAAAAGAGACAGGCCACGGCTTGCAATCACTCCGCAACGCACCTTCTCCATGCAGCGCTCAGGGAAATCCTGGGAGATCATGTGAAGCAGGCCGGATCTCTCGTTTCCCACGAACGGCTTCGATTTGACTTCAGTCATTTCAAACCCGTGCGCCAGGAAGATCTCGATGAGATTGAATTACTGGTAAATCGACACATTCGGAAAAACCTGCCCGTCGAGACAGAGGTCATGTCGAGGGAAGATGCCATGCAAACCGGAGCAATGGCTATCTTCGAAGAGAGGTACGGCGAAAGTGTCAGGGTGGTGTCCATGGGCGACGGGGTCAGTCAGGAGCTGTGCGGAGGGACCCATACAAAGAGGACCGGAGATATCGGACTCTTCCGGATCCTCGGAGAGGCGGGTGTCGCAGCAAATGTCCGGCGCATCGAGGCCCTGACCGGAGAGGCAGCTCTCCAAAACGACCAGAAACAGGAGAAGATCCTGAAGTCATCGGCCGCCCTCTTGAAGTCAAACCCTCATCAGGTGCCCGAGAGGCTGAGACGCCTGTTCCAGGATCTGAAAGAGAGGCAAAGGCAGATAGAACAACTCAAGACAAGGATCATGACCCGGAGATCTGACGATTTTCTGACGGGAGCAAGGGAAATTGCGGGGGTGAAGGCCGTTGCGCAGCTGCTGGAGGCAGCTTCACCTGCTGAACTTCGGGATGCTGCGGACAGGATAAAGGATAAACTGGGATCAGGGATTGTCCTCCTCGGGGCCAACCGGGACGGGAAGGCCATGCTCATCTGCATGGTGACAAAAGATCTCACCGGGCGTTTCAAGGCAGGGGATATCATCCGGGAATTATCAGGGGTGGTAGGAGGAAAAGGCGGCGGTCGACCGGATATGGCGCAAGGCGGTGGAAATAGTCCCCAAGACCTGGAAAAGGCCTTTCACCGGTTCTATGAACTTGTTGAAAAGGCAGGATAAGCAGAGGAACAAGTCAGTATTCGGGCGCGCTTCACCCCTTATTCTTTGCGAGTTTTTCTTCACATCTCCCGAGATATTCCAATGCCTCATAGTATTGGCCCACATCGGGATAGTGCCCAATAGCATAGCGGAACCGGAGGGAAGCCGCTCGATATTTTTTCATCCTGAAATAAAACCGCCCCACATAGAGCTCGTGCTGAGCCAGATTCACATAGCACTTCCGGATCTTCATGCGGGCCCGGGCCGCATAGACGTTTTTCGGAAACCGGTTCACAAGACGCCCGAAATCTTCCTTGGCCTTGACGGAAGGGCTCTGATCTCGATCTATGCTCTTCATCTGCTTGTAATGGCACATACCCTCACGGTAGATGACGTACGGAATTGCTTGATGCGTGGGATGCAGTCTCTCAAATTCCTTATAGGCATCATACGCTTCATCGTATGACGATCGCATGAAGAGGGTATCCGCCATCTTCAGCTCCGCCAGGATCGCATACTTGCTGTAAGGATACCTGTCTTTGATCTCTTGAAATGCCTCGGTCGCTGCCTTGTAGTATCCTCTGTCCAGGTCCTCCACGGCCTGAGCCATGAGCTCGGAGGGTGTTTTTTCCTCTTCCTTCCCGAGAAGCCACTCCAATGGAGCACAACCCGCCAGCAGAAGCAGGACCGCTCCCGCGAGAAGACAGAAGAGCCTGAAATTGTACGTACGCAACAGTGTTTTCCGGTCCAATGTGTCCATGCGCTTCCTGCCGACTGCCCAGGAGGTAAAAAAAGCCCCGTCTTTATCACACAACGGGGCTGCTCCTCTCTTGAGGTTCACCCCCTGCGCCAGATGCTCCGCAGGAAGTGACGTTACACCCCTGACTGCGTACCGTTTAGAGAAGTTTCTTCATTTCCGATTCTATGTGGCTCTTCGGGTATGCTCCGATGATGGTCTGAGCAACTTCTCCATTCTTAAAAAGAATCAATGTCGGGATATTTCTTATGCCGAAGCGTGCCGGCGTGCTCCTGTTCTGGTCAACATCCATCTTCGCAACTTTGATTTTTCCCTTATACTCGCTCGCCAGTTCGGCTACGGTCGGGCCTACCATTTTACAGGGCCCGCACCATTCAGCCCAGAAATCGACCATGGCGGGCAGATCAGATTGCATGATCTCTTGATCAAAGGTGTTGTCTGTCACTTCCAGGACATCAGACATGTCATTGCTCCTTTCCCTGCAATGGGAGGCCCCTATTGGGCGTCCTCCTCAACGAGTTTCTTCAATTTGTTGATGATAGTGACCGGAACCGGTCCGGACTGGACATAGAGTTTCAATATGTCGTGTGAGACCTTGATCTTCTCCTCAACCACGTCCCAGCCGATCTCCTTTTCTTCTATCTGATCCATCAAGTGTATGAGGTCTGCCGAATCCATCCTATTCCTCCTCACTATTTCTTCATTTCTTCGCCGGGGTCAGGTCAGGCGGGTAGACGTACTTGGGATCCATATGGTAGGTCCAGGGAAGTCCCCACCATTGCCAACCGTAATGGCGCCTGAGGTCAAAACCGACCACCTTGTTTCGTCTCGCGAGCTGCCTGTAAAATTTATCACGATTGCTGTCTTTGAACGTGGGAAACGGGGGGCCCTCAAAACCATCCTCCACATCGTAGACATTCTTGAATCCTGCTTCGGCCAAATCTTTCGCAGCAAGGACACTCCGCGTACCATCGCGGGAAATGACAAGAAGGTTGTCCGTCTTCTTGAACAATTTTGCGATTTCTTCCACGAAATGCTTGTTCTTTTCGCCAAAATCGTAATGGCACTCGTCTTCCTTTGTGATGAGAGTGTTGGAATAGAACAGGTACGGGAAGAGATATGCCCCGACCGGATGGCCCACAAACTGGTATTCGGCCCGCGTTCGCACATCCAGAAGGTAGGTATCGGGCACGGTATTGAGCATGTCCTGGGCCTCGATACTCAGTATTTTCTTCACGCCTTCCGCGTTGGCCTGAACGGGCATTGCGAGAACGTTCACGAGTAAGAAGAGAAGAAGGGCCAGAAGTGCGACACCGCCTTTCAAAAAACAGCTCGTACTCGATAGGGTCTTTTGTCGCCGGACTGCTTGCATTTCCCGAATCCACGTCAGAGTCTCTGCCATATGCCTTCTGATTTTTTAATGCAGCGGCAGAGGCTTGTCAATGAAAAACATTTTCGGGTTTAGGGTCCACCTCTTCAGGTATCAGTGTCGGAATATCTCTCTTGACAGGAAACTCATGAGGGCCTACAAGAAGAATCGCCTGACAAGACTGGCAGAACTCCTGGATTACGCGGAGAAGACAGGCCGCGGTGCCAGGAAATACGAACTCACCCCTCTTTCAGAGGCGGAAGGAAAAGGGGGCGGAGCGTTCGGCCCCGGATCTTTACTTTTTTGTCCGATTATGGTATCAAAAAAGATACCTTGACCATATTCACAGAAGGAGCGTGCAATGGAAATAAAAGTGACGCCAGTACCATCGGATCGCCTCAAAAGGAGACCCACTGATGAATCGCAGCTCGGTTTCGGGGATATTTTTTCCGACCACTTGTTCATGGTGAACTACGAGTCGGGAAAGGGTTGGTTCGATCCCAGGATTGAACCCTATGACGACATCAGCCTGGATCCTGCCGCTATGGTACTTCACTACGGCCAGGAGGTTTTTGAAGGCCTCAAGGCCTATCGCGGGAAGAATAATGCCATATACCTTTTCCGCGCCAGAGACAACTGCGCCCGGTTAAACCGTTCGGCCAGGAGATTGTGCATGCCGGAAGTGGATGTTGATCTGTTCATGGAAGGGATGAAGAAGCTCATCCTGTTGGATAAGGCATGGGTCCCGGGAACCGGAGGAACCTCCCTCTATGTCAGGCCCACCATGCTGGCAACGGAGCCGCATCTGGGAGTCAGACCTTCGCGGACCTACATCTTCTTTATTATCGTCGGTCCGGTCGGGGCATATTACAAGGAAGGATTGAATCCTGTGAAGATCTATGTGGAAGATCGCTACATCCGGGCGGCTGTGGGAGGAACCGGCGAGGCCAAAACCTCGGGGAACTACGCAGCGAGCCTTCTTGCCGCTGAACTGGCGAAGGAAAAGGGCTTTACTCAGGTCCTGTGGCTCGACGCAGCGGAAAGGAAGTACGTAGAGGAAGTGGGGACCATGAACATGTTTTTCGTGATCGGCGATGAGATCATTACCGCTCCTCTGAACGGAAGCATTCTTCCGGGCATCACCCGCGATTCGGTTATCCACATCTTGAAAGACTGGGGGATGGCGGTTTCGGAACGGTCGCTGAGCATCGACGAGGTCATCGCAGCTGCCGAGTCGGGTGACCTGAAGGAGGCATTCGGAACCGGAACTGCCGCGGTTATTTCGCCGGTAGGCCAGATCACCTTCAAGGGAGAAGACTACACTGTGGCCGGCGGAAAAATGGGGGATCTCTCGCTCAGGCTCTACGACGAGATCACCGCTCTTCAGTATGGGGAGAAGCCTGATCCCTATGGCTGGGTTGAACGTATAAGCGGATAGGGAGGTCCTGTATGCTCCCGACCATTAAATGGGAGGCGGGTCTTGTCAAGATCCTCGACCAGAGAAAGCTTCCCTCCAGGGTTGAATGGTACACCTGTCGAAATTACAGGGAAGTCATTAAATCCATTGAAAAAATGGTTATCAGGGGGGCGCCGGCTATTGGAGTGGCAGCAGCGCTGGGCCTTGCCCTCGGCGCGTCTTCCATCCGAGCCCGGTCGTTTTCCGCATTCAGGGTTCGCTTCGTTTCTCTGGCCGAAAAGATGCGGCTTGCCCGCCCGACGGCCGTCAATCTCCAATGGGCAATCGATAGAATGCTCCGGCTGGTGGACCGATTGGCCGACCGGCCACTCGGTGAAATAAGGCAGGCGTTGCAGAAGGAATCGGAGGCAATATTAACGCAGGATATTGAAATAAATAGGAATATGGGTCGGCATGGGTCGGAGCTCGTCCCGGAAAATTCCACAATACTGACCCACTGCAATGCGGGTTCCCTGGCCACGGCCGGATACGGAACAGCCCTTGGTGTCATCCGTGCCGCCCATGAGGCAGGAAAAGGGATCAGCGTTGTTGCAGACGAAACAAGGCCCTGGCTGCAGGGGCTGCGGCTCACCTCTTTCGAACTCCTGGAAGACGGTATCCCCGTGACTGTAATCGCGGACAATGCCGCGGGCAGCCTGATGCGTCAAGGCAAGATCAACCTTGTCATTACCGGTGCGGACAGGATCGCTGCCAACGGAGACGTGGCAAACAAAATAGGGACCTACCAAGTGGCTCTGTTGGCGAGAGCCCACAGGATTCCCTTTTACGTGGCGGCCCCGATTTCCACGATCGATGCAGCCGCGCCGGACGGAGAAGCTATTCCCGTAGAACAAAGGCCCGTCGAAGAAATCAGCCGAATCGGAGGGGTGGAACTGGCACCGCCCGGGATCCATATCCTGAACCCTGCGTTCGACGTCACCCCTGCAAAGTATGTGACGGCCATAATCACCGAGGCAGGTATCATTCGCCCTCCGTATAAAAGAAATCTGAAGCAGATCCTCACCCGCGGACGTCAATCCTCTTCCTGACGTCAACGCCGACGAAAATGCGCCTTCTTCCTTACGCCATCCCCGCAAAGTCCGAAACACCATGCAGGCTCACCTTGAGGACCTTTTCCGTGTCCCCGGAAACCTTGACTCTTTCATCGACCATCATGCCGCAAACCCAGAGAATACTTTCGCCGCTGAGCAAGATGGGCAGTCTTGACCTGACCGGCCTCGGAAGTTTTCTATCTATGAAGAAATCTTTCACTTTTTTATGTCCGTGCATGCCCAAAGGGACGAACTTGTCACCCGGTTTGAAATTCCTCAACACCAACGGGTAAGAGATCTTTCGGGCATCAAAATAGGCTGTCCAGGGATCACCCTTATGGAAAGAGGGCAGGCGTCCGCACATCTCTTCGACGAACAGCGAGGATGAAACGTTTTTTATATGGTACCGCCCCGGGCCCTTGAGGATATACAGGTAGTCTTCGGGCGTCGGAGGAGAGCCCTTTCCGAACGAAAGACGGCCGTACGTACGCTGCACCACGAGCCCTTTCGGCAGGCGAACCGTCCCCTGGGACCTTTTCCCGCATGCCAGTTGACACACGGCGTTGATATGCCTCCAGGTGACCCCGGAAAGTCCCTCTCCCATATGATCGATGCAATGGCGAATGACCCTTTTTCCAATGGCGGGAGGAAGTTCCAGGAATTCTGCAACGTCGATTTCCACGGAGCCGGTTCGTTGCGTCCGCATCCGTTGATCCAGCCATTCTCGCGCCACTTTTTCGAGATACTCATGGTCCTCACGCAGGATATCCGCTGTCTGGGCAAGGATATCTATCACCTGCGGTTGATATTGTTCAAGTGAGGGAATCATGCGCGACCTGATGCGATTTCTCAAAAACCTCTCGTCCTGGTTCGTTGGGTCCGTTTTGAATGACAGCCCTCTGTCCCCAAGGTAGGTCTCAATTTCATTTCGGCTCAGCTCCAGAATGGGACGAATCACTCTCCCGTCCCTGATCGGGGCGATTCCCGACAACCCTCCGGTGCCGCTCCCTCGGAGGAGCCGCATGAGCACCGTCTCCGCCTGGTCGTTACGCTGATGACCGAGAGCGATTTTTTCTGCTGAAAAACGTCTCCTCACCTCCTCAAGAAAACGGTACCGGGCTCTTCTCGCCCGGTCTTCCAGAGATCCTCCCCGAGCATCCAAACGGGCGCTTTTCGTCTCAAAAGGGAGGTTCCGCATAGCCGCAAGAGAGGCCACAAAACGGGTTTCATCTTGATCTTCATCCGACCGCAGTCCATGGTCAAAATGAGCAACAACCAACCCCATTTGCAGGTCGGGACTCAGACAAGAGAGTACGTCCAGGAGACACACTGAATCCGGGCCCCCTGAAACGGCCACCACTATCCGGTCGCCCGGCTCGACCAGACGGTATTTCAGGATGCTCTTCCGTACTTTTTCAACGGTTGCCTTCACTGAGTCCATGTTTTTACCGGCCTTCTCTGACCGGCTCGTGCCCGAAGTCAATTTGTGGATGGGCTCAAGGTAGCATGGTTCCTCCTGAAATTCAACTCACTCCGTGTCTTCCTGTTTGTCCAGCCGAAATATCCGCGCCGCTCATCCACACAGCGGGCCGGTCCCGTACCCGGAGCCACAGCGAAATTTGCTCCAACCCAAGGAACGTGTTTTCATAAATCCGGTCGCGTAATTGTTTCGTCGGAAAGGTCCTGTTTGTTGAAGTGTGGTTTTAGCTCAGAGTCACAGAGTACACGGAGTCGATTTTTCCTTTCGTTTGTCCCGAGAAAACTCAGGACGAACGAAAGAACTCAATGCTGCCTGCGGCAGCAAGGATGTAGTATTTCTTGAAATCAGGTTGTTTTTGTCCATCGCCGTCTCCCGATGGACAAAAAATCAAGATCCTCTGTGGTCTCTGGGGCTCCATGGTGAATGAATGAGATAAAATATGTCATCGTAATTATGAGAGACGGCATTTAAGAAGGCGACTGGTTAGCGGATACCGACGGTGACCCGGGACCGTGCCTGCCGGCTTGACACCCGGCTTTCCCTCTGGCATCCTAAAATTTGTGAATTCACAGATTTCAGGATGCAGGCAGTCATAAGACGCGTATGCTAAAGATCGGATCCCTTCAACTGTCCAATTGGCTTATCATGGCCCCGATGGCCGGGATTACCAATCTTCCCTTTCGAATGATTGTCAAGAAAATGGGAGCGGCTCTGGTGACGACGGAGATGATCAGTGCCAAGGGACTTGTCCTCGGGCAAGAGCGGACATTGAATTATTTGCGGAGCAGTGCGGCGGAAAAGCCCCTCTCGGTGCAGTTGTTCGGGGCTGACCCCGCGGTGATCCGAGATGCAGCCCAACTCGCCGTACGGAAGGGAGCTGACATCATAGACATTAACCTGGGCTGTCCGGTAAAAAAGATCGTGAAGACCGGTGCCGGCGCTGCTCTCCTCAGGGAGCCGCAGCGCATTAAGAGAATCCTCTCGGTTGTCCGGAACGGTTGCCCGGTCCCGCTCACGGCAAAAATACGTGCAGGATGGAACCCGCAATCAGCAAATGCCGTCTCCGTTGCCCGGCTTGCAGAGGATTGCGGCGTTGATGCCATAACCATTCATCCCCGATTTGCATCCCAAGGCTATTCCGGCAAGGCCGACTGGTCGCTCATCGGCAGAATAAAGGAAGCTGTCAGGATACCCGTTGTCGGCAACGGAGACGTGCTTCAGCCATCACATGCTATTGAAATGAGAGCAAAAACTGGTTGTGACGGCGTGATGATCGGGCGCAGCGCCATCGGAAACCCATGGATATTCAAACACATCCTTCTCCTGGAAAAGGGGATAGATCCTCCAAGTCCCGGCATCGGAGAACGCAGAGACCTGATCATGGAGCATTTTGAGGCTCTTTCCCGTATTGTGGGAAAAGGAAAGGGAGTGGGGATCATGCGCGGGCTTCTCCTCCGGCACACAAAAGGCCTCCCCTTCAGCAGCAGTTTTCGAGAACGAATCACCGGGATCAAGGATATGGAGTTGCTGGTTTCCACCATGCGTTCCTATTTTTCGTCATTGGAGGGTATTGCGTTTTGAAAGTGAAGCTGGCCGGGACCGCAGGTTTTTGCATGGGCGTGCGCCGTGCCATGGAACTGGTGCTCGAAGAGGCCAACCGGACCGAAGGCCCTTTGTACACCTTCGGTCCGTTGATCCACAACCGCCAGGTCATGGCGGTCCTTGAACGGAGAGGCATCCAATCGGTAGAAGCGGTTGAAGGAGTCCGGGAAGGAAGCATCGTCATCAGGGCTCACGGAATACCGCCTGACCAGCGTCGCATCCTGAAGGAATCGGGATTGAGGATCATTGACGGAACGTGTCCGAGAGTCGCCCGCGTTCAGTCCATCATTCGGTATCATACCAGAAAGGGGCTTGCGGGAGTTATCGTGGGAAATCGGGAACATCCGGAAGTAAAGGGACTCATGGGGTATGCTCAAGGTCCCGCCTATGTCATCAGCGCGGTGGAGGCAGTGGCGGAACTTGATGACAAATTGCCCTTTTTCATGGTGGCCCAGACAACCCAGGATGAGAAAATCTACGGAGAAATAGCTCGGGAAATGCTCAAGTGTTTTCCCGGAACGAAGATATTCAAGACTATTTGCGACACCACGCACCAGCGGCAGGATGAAGTGCGAGCCTTGGCTCGTCTCGTAGACGCCATGGTCGTTGTGGGAGGATTTCACAGCGGAAATACCAGGAGGTTGGTTCAGATAGCAAGAGCTGAGGGCCTTCCAGCATTCCATGTGGAGACGGAAAAAGATCTTGATCCGAACGATCTTTCGGGTATGGGAGTGATTGGCGTCACCACTGGTGCTTCGACGCCCAACTGGATGATTAAGAATGTGGTCAAAAAGATCGAAACCATTCACGACCCGAGGCGAAATGCCCTCTTGGGGTGGGGTAAGAGGATTTTCAAATTCCTTCTGCTCAGCAACGTTGTGATTGCAGCGGGGGCGGCCTCGTTATCCTACGCTTCATTCATCCTGTCAGGGAGCACGCCAAAACTGAATTATCCCTTTCTTTCTTTCCTTTACATATACGCCATGCACGTTCTGAATCGTTTCCTTGACAAAGGCGCCAGCGCGTATAACGACCCCGAAAGGGCCGCATTCTATGACCGGCATACCTTCTATCTGTGCCTGACCGGGGTATGTGCCATTTCTTTGGCACTGCTGCTTGCCTTTGGCATGGGGAAAACCACCTTTCTTGCCCTGTTCGGGTTCAGTTTCCTGGGGATGCTGTACAGTGTGCCCCTGATTCCTTCCCGAATCCGGAAGAGATACGCGTATGCCAAGATCAAGGATATTCCAGGATCAAAAACCCTCTCCCAGTCGCTCGCCTGGGTCGCCGTCATTTCAGTGCTCCCGAGGCTCACCGGCGAGCCGTGGCGCTGGGCTTTCTTTATCACCATCTCATTGATTATCTTTCTCCTCAGTTACGCCAGATCAGCACTTTTCGATATTTTAGAGTTGCAGGGTGACCTCATCGTTGGAAAGGAAACCCTTCCTCTTACCATCGGGACCAGGAAGACCTCTTTCATCATCAAAGGCGTCCTTCTCCTGGCGGCATCCGTTCTTTTTCTCGCCCCTCTCCTCCACTGGATGAAACCCGTTTCTTACCTACTGCTGCTGTGCGTTCTCGGGATCTATATCTGCCTGAGGGCGTATGAAGAGCAATGGATGTATCCCGGGTTGAAACTGGAGGCCCTCGTGGACTGTAATTTTCTGCTGGCCGGCGCCCTTGCCGTCATGTGGCAGATCATTCAATGATCATGGTCACCGTCATCATTCCCACGTTCAACAGGGCCCGCCTTCTGGGCCGTGCCGTTTCTTCCGTATTTTTTCAGACCTATGACCAGTATGAAATCATTGTGGTGGACGACGGTTCCACTGATTCCACGCCGGACGTGGTGGAGCAGTTCGGGTCAAGGATAAAATACCTTCCGCTTGGGTCCAACCTCGGAATTTCCGCGGCGCGGAATGCCGGTATCAGGATGAGCACAGCTCCCTTTGTTGCGTTCCTTGATTCTGATGATTACTGGCTGCCGGAAAAGCTGACCGCTCAGATGAACTTTTTCCGACGTAATCCCGGTTTTCGCATATGCCAGACGGAGGAAATATGGATCCGCCGTGGCCGTCGCGTAAATCCGGGAAAAAGCCATCGAAAGCCGTCAGGAGACATCTTCTTGCGATCCCTCAGGATGTGTCTTGTGAGTCCTTCCGCGGTCATGATCAGCAGATCTCTCCTTGACGAAACCGGACTTTTCGATGAAACGCTGCCCGCCTGCGAGGATTATGATCTCTGGCTTCGGATCGCTTCGCGGTATCCCATCCCCCTCATCGATCGCCCACTCATCGTGAAGACCGGCGGTCATGCCGACCAGCTGTCGCGCCGATTTCCGGCCATGGACCGCTTCAGGATTCGCTCCCTGGCAAATCTGCTGCATCGCAATACCCTGACGTCGCGCCAAAAGGAGGCGACGGTGAAGGAACTCACGAGGAAATGTCGCATATACGCTGAAGGATGCTTCAAACGTGGAAGAAAGACAGAGGGGCAATTTTATCTGGAACTGCCCGGAAAGGTTGGAGGAGGTCCCGTTGGAACGTGGCCTTTCCGGGTTTGATGCAAACCAGACCCTGAAAAGACCCCGTTTCCGCTGGATCGAGCTATTCCTTTTGAAGCAGTGTAACTTGCACGGTGCCGGCCAGAGCTGATTGAAAGGAAACGGCATCCCGCTCCTCGCCGACGATTGCTCCATAGTGCATGGGGATGGCAATCTTGGGCCTGATGGCCTGTGCCGCAGCGACCGCCTGTTCTGCAGTCATCACATAGGTCCCGGAAACCGGCAAAAGGGCAATGTCCACGCTCAGCCCCTTCATCTCCGGAATGAAATCGGTGTCACCGGCGTGGTATAGTCTAACCCCGTCCATGTCCACAATGAATCCGAGCCATCCGTTCTTTCGCGGGTGAAAGTCCTTGTCGGTATTATAGGCGGGAACCGCCTCGATCTTTACTCCCTCCACCTCTATTTTTTCACCGGGGTTGAGGATTCGAACATCCCCTTTGAGTTTTCCCGCGGAATTTTTTTCGGTTATGATGACCGTGTCCTCCTTTCTGATCTTGTCCACATCCTCGGGAGAACAGTGGTCAAAATGATCGTGCGAGATGAGGATCAGATCTGCTCCCGGGCCTCGCTCGATCTGAAAGGGGTCGAAATAAACCGTCTTGCTTCCGTCAACGCGAAATGAATCGTGTCCCAGCCAATGTATCTTCTCAACAAATTCTTGTACCATGGTGCACCTCCTGTCCCCTGTCTCCGCGGCGCGGTGAAGTCTGAACGGTGTACGATTATCGCTTCTAAGAAGCTTCGAGGATGATTTTGTGATCCACCAGCGAGAGGCTTTTCACCCGTCCGTCGACGACTTTTTCTTCGCCGAAAAGATTCACCAGCTTCACCTGCCCGTCCTGATTCTCCAGGTAGTCCACATTCTCCAGGATGATCTCCTCTTCCCCGTTTTTCAGCACATAGGCTGTTGATTCACACATGTCTGCATTCCTCCTCTATGAGTTTAACCACCTGGCTTACCAGGTGGGGAAGGGGCTCGTCCGTCAGGCCTACAACGCGCACACGCTCCTGGGTCAACGGGATAATCACTTTCCTGGCAGGGCTCGAGCTCACCGCTTCGGCCATCCCGGGCGTAACCTCGCCCATCATGGTGTTGGCCATGAGAACAGCCAGCGGGCCGATAATGAAATCGACCGCTCGGCTGCTCCGGACAATGGCGTTTTCCCCGGTCGCTCCCCTGTTGGCACCCGCCTTCATCATGCGGGATGTGGCGATGGAATTGGTTCCCAAGGCCAGGATCTCCAAGTCATTTCCCAGAGTTTCCCGTAATCCCTTGATGAGCGCGGCCCCAATTCCGCCTCCCTGTCCATCCATAATCATTATTTTCACGCTTGCTCTCCTGCACTATATCGTTGATTCCCAGAGAAAAAACCGGTATTTCTATTATCCGACAGAAGGAAGTAATTGGCAATTAGTTTTCCGAGCCAAGGCCGAGAGGCTGTCTGAGCGGCGAGTGGAGCCATTTTCAGACAGCCTCCCCGAACCAAACCGTGAGAAACGAAATGATCTACTACTGGGTCGCGTTTTCCCTTGCAGCATACCTACTGGCTTCCATCCCTTGTGGAAAGATTGTTGCTCAAAAGGTGGCCGGCATTGATATCACCGGGCGTGGCAGCGGCAACATCGGGGCCACCAATGTGTCACGGGAACTGGGGCTCAAGTGGGGGGTGGTCACCCTGGTCCTGGATTGTCTGAAGGGCTTTCTGCCCGTATTTCTGGCCGGTCGGTACCTGTCGCATCCGGGCAACGTGTCTGCCTGGGGACTCTCCGCGATCGCCGCAGCTTCACTCTTGGGCCATCAATTCTCCTTGTTCCAGAAATTCAAAGGCGGCAAAGGAGTTGCCACCGCTCTCGGGATCTACCTGGCGATTTCTCCCGTTCCCTGCCTGATAGCCGGACTTTTGTTCGTGCTTATGGTATACAAGTGGAAATATGTCTCTCTGGGTTCCATGGTTTCCGCATGTTCGCTGCCGGTTCTAGTCACCCTCTTCGGCAAACCGATTCCCATCGGGATAGGTGCATTCGTGATTGCCTTACTGATATTGCTGAAGCACCGCGACAATATTGTCCGCCTGGCCCGGGGCCAGGAACACGGCTGGAGAAAAGAACCTGATCAGCCCAGCCTCTCCACGAGTCGATCGAGTTCCTCGTCAGAATAGAAATAAATGATGATTTTTCCTTCCCTCCCCTTTCTCTTCAACGAGACCTTCGTTCCGAGGGATGTCTTCAGGTCATTTTCCAGGGATTCAAAAAAGGAATCCACCCCCCGGTTCCTGCCTTGTTCCTTTCTTTTGCCGGAGCGGTGTTTGACGACGTTTTCGAGCTGGCGAACCGACAGACCTTCCTTCAGAATTTTCTTCCTGAGGGCCTGCTGATCGCCCGTGTTTCTTATCCCTGCCAGCACCCGTGCATGGCCCATCGTAATGTGGCCGTCGATGAGATCCTGCTGGATCTGGAGAGGCAGTTTCAGCAAGCGGAGCAGGTTTGTCACCGTGGAGCGATCCTTTCCCAGCCTCTTGGCCAGAACCTGTTGGGTGACTCCCAGGTCTTCAATCAGTTTGCTGTATGCGATGGCTTCTTCAATGGGGTTCAGGTCTTTCCTGTGGATATTCTCGATGAGGGCCAATTCCAGGGACTCCACCGGCGTTGCGTCCCGAACCACCACCGGAACCCGCTCTAACCCTGCAATCTGAGCCGCACGCCATCTTCTCTCGCCGGCGATGAGTTGGTACCCGCCTCCGGCCCTGCTGACCAGGAGAGGGGTAATTATCCCTTTCTCCCTTATGGAATCCGCCATCTCCCTGAGTTCATCGGACTGGAAGCTCTGCCTCGGCTGGAAAGGATTCGGTGCAATGGCTTCGATGGGACATTGAAAAAATACGCCATCTGCTTCATCAAAGGTGGTGCCGTCAGGAATGAGCGCTGACAGCCCCTTCCCCAGCGCTTTTCTTTTTGCCATATTAGATGACTCCTCTTTCAATAAATTCCTTTGCGAGAGCCAGGTAGCTCTGCGCCCCTGTTGAACGAATGTCATACAGCAAAATGGGTTTCCCATGGCTGGGTGCTTCGCTTAGACGGACATTCCGCGGGATGACGGTCCGAAAGACGGCATTCTTGAAATGGGACTTCACTTCCTCGGCTACCTGCTGGGAGAGATTATTTCTCCGATCATACATGGTGAGCAATATCCCGGCAAGGACAAGGGCGGGATTGAGCCTCTTTTTAACTGCTTTCACCGTCTTCAGGAGCTGCGAGAGGCCTTCAAGGGCATAGTATTCGCACTGCAGCGGAACAAGAATTGCGTCAGCCGCCACAAGGGCATTTACTGTCAGGAATCCCAGGGAAGGAGGACAGTCGAGCAAGATGCAATCGTACTTATCCCGCAGGGAATCAAGCTGCTGTCGGAGGAGAAATTCTCTGTTCTCGAGTTGGGCCATTTCCACCTCCGCTCCGACGAGCCTGGCCGAAGCTCCGATCACGCTGAGGCCCGGCAAGACAGTCTCCAGCAGAACCTCCTGGTCAGAGGCCGATTCGAGGAGGAGTTCATAAAGGCCATTTGTCAGAGAATTTCTATCAATGCCGATTCCTGTAGTGGCATTTCCCTGGGGATCGCAATCAACAAGGAGTGCTCTTCTCTCCGCCGCGGCAAGGGAGGCAGCGAGGTTGACGGCAGTGGTCGTTTTTCCCACGCCGCCTTTTTGGTTGGCGACAACAATGACAGAACTCATAATTCTCGAAGGCTTCAACAGAAAAATACACGACATATTCACAGTCGTCCGACCGAGTCAGGTTGTTAACACAATCCTCATGGATTGAAAAGGCAAAAATGTTTCACGTGAAACATTGGAGGTCCCTGTCCATCCGGAGATTAAAGTGAAGCACGAAGGCCCCTCCTATTCGGGGGAGCGCGGAAGCAATCCTCCCCCTGTTTGCGCGCTCTCCTCCGCCTCTGGTGAAGGAACCGGACTGGTTCTCCCGATCGGGGTCTGAAAAGGCATGGGCACAGAGATGAAGCCTTTTCTTCCATTCCAAGTCTTCCGGGCTGGTCTTTTCAGTGACGTATCAGCGTGGGATAGCTACTCTCTCCACATTCTCGACTTCGTCGAGCTGCGGGTTCCCTCACTGATAAGTCACAAAAGACGGCGCGCTCTTGCCAGTCACTCAAGGAAAAGCTTCATCCCTGTGCAGCCTCGGGGGCTTGCCGATGCGTTCTCCCCTGCGGGAGCAGATCGGCTGTTGTTGTCCGAAGCTCCGGCGATCTATTTCATCTGGCATTTTTTCGCAACAGGGCGTGGAGTGTTTCACTTTTCCTGTCCACCGCCTTTCGCCGGGGCAGGAGACGGGGATCACCAGCCGAAGAAGAGATATCATCACATCGTTCCTGAGGTGGGCAGGAAAGAGAAAATGCTTTGCAAGAAGAATGTTTCACGTGAAACAGTCACAGTTATAGCGCAAAAGCTCTTTCATGTGCCGAGGAGAAAGTTTGTATCTAGTTGGAGTAACTAAAAAAACAAAATATTCTGAGGGGCGTTTTCGATCACCCGGGAGGTCTTTACATTGGTCATTTCTTGTGCCATACTCAGGCCGCCTGGATATGAATACCAATGGAGTGCCAGTATGAAATCGGAACGTATCGCGCTTGACCATGGAAGCGGCGGAGAGGCCTCCGCCGAGTTGGTAGAGAGGGTTTTTCTTCCCCTCCTCGACAATCCCTATCTCCGTGAATTGGATGACAGCGCCGTTGTGTCGCTGAACGGGGGCAGGGTGGCAATGACCACGGACAGCTACGTGGTCGACCCCATTTTTTTCCCCGGTGGCAACATAGGAAGCCTTGCCGTGCACGGAACCGTGAATGATCTCTCCATGCAGGGCGCGCGGCCTCTTTACCTGACCCTCGGCCTTATTCTCGAAGAGGGTCTGGCTTTTCAGGATCTGCGAAAGGTAATGGAAGGCGTTGCCCGCGCAAGCCAAGAAAGCGGCGTCAAGGTCGTGGCAGGAGACACAAAAGTGGTCTCAAGAGGTCACGCTGACAAAATATTCATCAATACGTCGGGTGTGGGGGTGATTCCTGATTCGATCAATGTGAGTGCTGCAAATGCCCGGCCTGGCGATCTGGTAGTCATCAGCGGGACCATCGCTGATCACGGTATTTCCATCCTCACTCAGAGAGAGGGATTGGGGTTCCAATCTCCGCTCATAAGCGATTCCGCCCCTCTCAACGATCTGGTGTCCACCATCCTCGACGTGAGTCCCGATGTACACGTGCTGCGGGACCCGACACGGGGAGGAGTAGCCACCGCTCTGAACGAAATAGCAGGTCGCTCGGGTGTTGCTATTCAGCTCTACGAGGGAGAGGTTCCCATATCAGCACCGGTGAGATCCGCCTGTGAAATGCTCGGGCTGGATCCTCTTTACGTGGCCAATGAGGGAAAGTGCCTCGTCATACTCCCCAAGGAATATGCTCGACCGGTGCTGAAGGCCATGAAACGGCACCGGTACGGTTCCTCAGCGGCTTTGATAGGTGAGGTCCTGGAGGGTCCGCGTGGGAGGGTCCTTTTGAGGACCCGGGTCGGGGGAACCAGAATCGTTTCCACCATGACCGGGGCCCCGCTACCCAGGATATGTTGATGGGAGCGACAGGTCGATTAACCGATCGAGAAGGGCTGACATGGGAAGACCCGCTGCTCTTGCGGACCGGGGAAAAAGGCTGTTTTCGGTCATGCCCGGAATAGTATTCGTTTCGAGCATGAAAATATCATCACCCCGGACAATCATATCGGTCCTGCTCCATGCCCGGCATTGCAGGGCATGATGCGCTGCCTTGGCGCAATCTCCGAGCCTGTCGGCAAGCAGTTCATCCACGTCTGCGGGACATATTTCATTCGTGGCACCGGAGGTATATTTTGCCTCATAGTCAAAAAAATCATAGGAAGCACCGGGGACAATCTCTATGAGCGGCAGCACATCAAGTTCCTGGTTTCCTGTTACGCAGCAGGTCATCTCACGCCCCTCAATATATGCTTCCAGCAGGATCTCATCATCGTAGCGAAACGCATTTTTCACCCCTGCCAGAAGGGCCTCTTCCGAACTGCAAATGGAGATCCCCAGGCTGGATCCCTCGGCTACGGGTTTCACAACCACTCTCCCGCCAAATCTTTTCAGGCATGCGCGGCACTCTATTTTTTCTCCGCGCGTCAGGATTTGGTATTCCGGCACTTTCAATCCGACACGCTGGTACAGATACTTGGTTATCTTCTTGTTCAGAGCCATTGAGCTTGACAGGACCCCTGATCCCACGTAAGGAATGCCAAGGAGATCGAGGAAACCCTGTATACGCCCATCCTCACCCATCTTCCCATGAAGCAGGATAAAGGCGAGGTCAATGTCTCCCTTTTTCTCCAGCAGGGTTCCAAGGTGTTCTTTCGGATCACAGAGCTCTACATCGTATCTCTCCTTGTCGAGCGCCTGATAGACTGCTTGGCCGCTCCCGAGCGACACCTCTCTCTCTCCCGACCAGCCACCGGCCAAGATCACGATCCTCTTTTTTCCCATTTTTTTCCCACTCCCGGATGATTTTTTTAAAAAAAATTATCTCTGGGAAAAACCGCCGGCGAGTTTTCCGGCCATGATTCTCCCGGAGAATTGTCTTTTGATTAAACATGGTTCAAGGGAAATGCAAAATCTTTGCCTGACCCTCTGAGGCTCAAAGAATCCTCTGGTGAGCCAGAAAAAATGAACGGATAAATTTGAAATTCGCCAAAAAACGTTGATTTGCGGAGAAAAGCCGAGATCTAAAATGTGAAATTATTTTTGCACAAAGGTGCTTTTCTCGTTAACGTATCGGATTCAGGGGTAAATTTATGGGCCTGATTTGTCTATGTCAAACAAGTAGTTACACAAAAGCCGGAAAATTAGCCTGTAATATTTGTATGTTATCATCTGTCAAAAAGGAGAGTCAACCTAAATTGTGGCTCTTCTCAATACCTTTTGACAGTCAGCCGGGATTTGAGTAAAACCCGTTTTCAGTTTCGAAGACCAACCAAATACACATCATCAGGAAGCTCAAGGGAGTCTTATTGTATGGAAGCCATCTGGGAGAGAGTGAAGGAACAAATCAAGTTGGAATTATCCCAATCAAGCTTCTCTCTCTGGATCAAACCGTTGATGTTCTCGGAGCAAACAGACGGAACAATCGTGCTGGCCTGTCCAAACAAATTCTCAAAGAAGTGGGTTGCTGAAAATTATGCAGACCTGATCCGGACAAGACTCCGCTCCGTGGTTGGGACAGAGTGTGCAATCGGATTCAAGGTGGAACCTCTGAAGCGGAAGATCCTGCCGCCCCCTCACGTGGCAAATGCGGGCCAGCTCATGCTCCTGGACGTGCCGGGGAAGGAAAAGAAACGCCACAGGAATCTCAACACAGACTATACCTTCGACCGCTTTGTGGTCGGGTGCTCCAATGAATTCGCCTATTCAGCCTCAAAAGCACTGGCCGAAGGAGGCGCATGGAACTACCATTCCCTCCTCATGCTCGCCAACACGGGCCTGGGGAAAAGCCACCTTTCCCAGGCTGTGGGCAATGCCATTCTGAATCAGAATCCCTCCAGCAGGATTTATTACATTACTGCTGAAGATTTCACCAACGAGATGATCTATTCACTGAAACAGGGCCGCATTGAATCATTCAAGAACAAATATCGGCACTCCTGTGACGTTCTTCTTCTGGAAGAGGTTCATTTTCTGAGCGGAAAGGAAAAAACCCAACTTGAGCTTGGCTACACCCTCGATGTCTTGGCCAATGAGAACAAGAAGATTATTTTTACGAGCTCCCTGGCTCCGAAAGACATACCCCGTATGTCCAAGGAATTGACTTCTCGCCTTACTTCAGGGCTGATCACCTCTATCGGCAAGCCGGACTACGAGACACGCGTGAAGATCCTCAGAAGAAAGGCCTTGGAGCTAAGCGTGGTCCTTTCAGACGATATTCTTTCTCTCTTGGCGCACAATCTGAACAACGACGTGCGCCAAATGGAAAGTGCCCTCAAATGCCTCAAGGCCAAGAGTGAACTCCTCAAGGCGAGAATTGACATGGACCTTGCAAAGGAAGTCCTCCGGTGTCTCGTTTCCCATGAGCGGACCATCGGCCTTCAGGACATTGAAAAACTGATCTGCAGGTATTACAGAATTGAGCCTGAGCTGCTCCGATCCAATTCGAGAAAGAAGATCCATGCCTACCCCCGGAACGTCTACCTCTATCTCTGCAAGCGGCACACGGATGAAACGCTCGAAAATATTGCCAGTTCCGTGAGGAGAACCCATTCCACCACGCTATACGCGGCCGAAGTCATTGATCGCAGGATAAAGACCGACACCCAGGTGCGAAAGCAGATCCGGTTTCTCAGCCGGAAACTCGAGGAGATGAAAAAATGAGCACCCGTGAGGAAGCCTCATTCAGGCAAACATGCCTGTGGCTCGCCATCGGTGCTTGTTTTCTCCTGGCGGGCTATCTCTCTTTCGTCTCCGTGCTCTCCATACTCGTCGGGGTAAAGTCAGCCCCGCAACCAGGATTCTGGGTGCCGATTCTTGCGGGACTTGCCTGTGTCTTCCCGGTGCTCTGGGCCCTTATCCGGGGCACGAGACTGCTCCACTCACAGATGGTCGAAGAAGATATTGTCAGGATATGATCCTCCGGGCATCAGGGCCGGGATACATCCTGCTCATAAAAGGATCTGAGAAAGGCCTCATCTTTCGGCGAAAGATTGAATCTTGCCGACCCTTGCTCAATCAGCCGGGAAAGAGAAGCCTGGTCGTCTTCCTTACGTTTTTCAGAGATCCATTTGACGGCCTGCCTCACTTTCTCACCCTTTGGTTGAATGGTCGTCATTCTGAAACCCTCCTTTGTCCCTTATCCGAAGTATTATTCAGCAGTACTGCTGTCCTGTTGTAAGCCACCACGAAACTCCGCCCTGAAATACCGTGTTTCGCAGCTTCGCCACAGCAATATATTCCCAAGAAACCATATTCTCCAGCAAATGCGAATCATCCTACCAGACAATTCCCTCAGGCCTTATCTTTTGGGGGAGCTTTTTGCCCGGCCATGGCGACCTGAACACTTTGCCAGTTCAGACAATCGGGTGGTTTCCCGCCTCTCAGGCCGGCCAGGAGGTTCTTCGCAGCCGTGAGCCCCATTTTGGTCCTCGTTTCAATGGTCGCGCTCCCGATATGCGGAAGCAGGACAACATTATCGAGCTCCTCCAGCCCCGGAGTGAGGTCCGGTTCCTTTTCATACACGTCCAGACCTGCACCCGCAATGACTCCCTCCTTCAGCGCTTCCAGCAGTGCCTGTTCTTCCACCACAGGTCCCCGCGAGGTATTGATCAGATAAGCGGACGGTCGCATTATCGCCAGTTCCTTTTGTCCCATGAGGTGGTGTGTATCAGGAGTCAGCGGAACATGCAAGCTCACAAAATCCGCACGAGAAAGCACCGTCACAAAATCACCGTAGGATACTCCCAGGCTCCTTTCCTCCTCTTCAGAGAGTCTGCGGCGATTATGGTACAAGACTTTCATGTCAAACCCTCTTGCCCGCCTTGCCAGTGCTTTTCCAATTCTCCCGAGGCCAACAATTCCCAACGTTTTTCCGGAAACCTCGTGCCCGAGGAAGTGCATGGGGGCCCAGAATCGGAACGCACCTGCCCGGGCAATCCGGTCCCCTTCCAGCATCCGCCTGGCCACAGCGAGTATGAGGGCAAAAGTCAGGTCCGCTGTAGCATCCGTGAGGACTCCCGGGGTATTTGAAACAGGAATATTCCTCCTGGACGCAGCGGCAACATCGATGTTGTCAAACCCGACTCCGAAGTTTGCGATCATCTGGAGCTTCGACCCCGCCTCCAGAAGCTCTTCGTCCACCCGATCCGTTATCATGCAGAGAAGCCCTTCCTTGTCTCTTACCATTTCCAGCAGGCGATCACGTTCAAGGGGCCGATTTTCCGGATGTACCTTCACTTCATGCTCCCGCCGGATCAGTCCGAGGACCTCCTCCGGGAGGTTGCCGGTAACGAGCGTTCTCATCGTGAACTCCTTTCATTGAGAGTATTTGCCAGAAACAGCCGGCCGGCTCCTATTGTAGATGATCCGGCTGAGAAAGAAAAGTCCAGGGTTCCCTGATCCACCATCAAGGTATCATTCCCGCCGTGGGCGGGATTGCCTTCGATCGCTCCTCCTTGCATGGTGGATTTGGGGGGTTCTTCCTTTGTTGACATGGCATCGCTTTTGTCCTATTGAGAGCAGATAGCATTCTCCATCCACCGGACAATCCATGTCACAGGGGAAGACATATCGTGTTCCACCAAGCCATTACTTGGATCGTGCAAACAGTATATCAGTGGGGGTACCCAGGCATTGTCGCTCTCATGTTTTTGGAATCCTCCTTTTTTCCTTTCCCGAGCGAGGTCGTGATCGCGCCTGCAGGATACCTGGCAGCCAAAGGAGATATGTCTCTGTGGGCGATCATCCTCTGCGGCGTGGGAGGGAGTCTCCTGGGCGCTGTGTTCAACTACTGGCTGGCCATTCAATTCGGGCGGCCGTTTTTTGAGAAATACGGCCGGTACTTATTCATGAGTAAGAAGGCGCTGGAGAAGGCCGATACCTTTTTTGCCAAGCATGGACACATCAGTACCTTTGTCGGGAGGCTCCTGCCCGGCATCCGTCAATACATATCCCTGCCGGCGGGGCTGGCGCGCATGAACTTCTTTCTTTTTTGCGTATTTACGGCGCTCGGAGCCGGCATCTGGGTGATCGTCCTTGCCGTTGCCGGATATGTCTTCGGCGAGAACCAGGAGCTCCTCCTGGCCAATGTCCACAGGATAAGCATCGGTTTGGCGCTGTTTTGCATTTGCCTGGTTGCAGCGTATGTGTTGACAAAAAAGAGGAAAAAGCTCAGGCAGCTCCGCGCCAGGTCTCACGGAGGGTGAACAAGCCTACCGGAATCGTGAAGAGCGTTATGCCCACGGCAAGCCAGCGGGCTGCCGGATACCCGGTCCCAATAAACGGCAATAGGGCCGCGCACAGTATCAGGAGGATCAGGAGAACCCGTCGCACTATAGGGCCCGCAGGCCATTTCCTGCTGAGTTCAATGCCTGCGCCGGCGGTTAGCCAGCCTCCCCCGGCTCCCACGAGCACATCAAGCGGCCAGTGTACGCCCACTGCGATGCGGCTGAATCCCACCAAAGTAGCAAGGGTCAGGAGAGAGAGCCGCCAGGGCCATTTTTTCAGCCCGAACACAACGACACCGGCCACGGTAAACGCCGTGGTCGCATGGCCGCTCGGGAACGAACCGTGTTTCAGCACTGGCCCGATCACATGGAGCACATCCGGTCCCAGAATAACCGGCGGACGTGGGACGTTAAGCCATATCTTGAGGGCATGGGACCAGGCGAAAGAGATCAGCCCCGCCAGGGAGGCGCTCCAGAGGAGTTGCGGGTGCAGGCGGCCGGCAAGCAGCAGGAGGGCAAGAGCGGTCAACGTGCCGCCGAGAAAAGTCACGAGCTGCCACACCACCGGAGATACTCCCCATCCCATGTGATGAAGGACCAGGAACAGCCCCTGGTTATACCCCGCTGCCAGGATAAAGGCTGCGGCAGAGAGAAATGCCGCACCCGGGACCCAGTACCACGCAGAACGGATTGGATTTTCAAATGAATCGCCCATTGGCCCTTTCTCTTTCGCGTATCCGTGTCACGATAGCGAATAGCACATATGGCTCAGGCCGTCAATGACTACACGCCCTGGCTGATCCGCCATGACGGGACCTGGGGGGACTCAAGCTGGCTTACCTTCGTTGGCTCTTCCTTGCCGCGTATTATCCCCTCGAACGCCTTTTGCATGACGAGAAATTTGACGCTGAATTTGCTTTCATCGATCGGACCAAGCTGAACCCGGCGGCCTGGACAGCAACCGTTCAGGAATCAATTTCGTCCTCCGGTGAGGAAATATTTCGTGCTGAGCGGCCAAGAATTGTACGAAAGTGCCAAAAATTGCCCGAGCCGTAACCTTTTCAAGACCGGGTTCTTCCAGAAACCCGCTGCAAAGTGATGAGTCGTTTCCACCGTCAAGCGATGGAAAGGGGTCGGAGGAGTGTACAGAGACGCATCAGGCAATCGTTGCGACTCAAGGAGACCGGGTATTCGGTACTGAGGTTGTGAAAGCAGAAATGCGGCTGCAGAATAGCGTATCCGTCCGAATTTCAGACAGAAAAATCCGTCTCTGGAAAGAGACCGAGCAGTTGCAACAAAAACAATTGACAATCAGATTTTCCTATGCGCAGAGTATAAGCAAATCAAGCAGAGAAAGGAAATCTGCGCTCATTCTTGATGTCAGGAAATTCCGGGCATTTGAACGGAGCTCTGGCCCGTATATTGCATGAAAGTTATGACGACACTACTAGGTAAGGGCAAGGCATCATTCGGAGAGACGTATCACATGTCAAAATCACATTCAGCACATTTTTGCGCTCTTTCCCTCATTCCTCATGGGTCATGGTTCCTAGCGCTGCTGCTCGCGGCTTTTCTTTTTTCACCCGTCTCCCTGTATGCAGGGCAGTTCAAAGTCACTGAAGTGTTTGACGGCGATACGGTCAGGATCGAAGGCCATGGCACTGAAATAAATGTCCGATTGGCGGGAATTGATGCCCCCAAGCTTTGCCCTGAAGAAAACCAACTGGCCCAGCCATTCAGCAGAGAGGCGAAGGAATATCTTGAAAATCTCATCCTCGACAAATCGGTCTCGATCAAGAGTTTTGGCGAAAAGAGATATGGACTCCTCTGGGGGGAGATTTTTCTTGAAAAAGAGAATGTAAATCTCGAAATAGTCCGGTCCGGATACGCTGAGGCATACCGGGGGAAATCTCCGGAGAAGCTCGATCTTGCCCGCTATTTTGAGGCGGAAAAAGAAGCAAAAGAGGCCAAACGGGGGGTATGGTCACAAGGAAAGAAGTACGTAAGCCCCCAGATATGGCAAAAGAGGCAAAAAGCTCGCTGTTCCTTTGCTATCATCCTCTATGAATTATTGCATCAGAAGGGGAAAAGGTGATATCCTCCTTAACAAAAGACCCCTGGAGATGAATAAGGCATAGTGCTTCATCTTCTTTCAGAAAATCCCAGATTCATATATTCCCCGGAAAGTACATCATGTCAAGAAAGAACGACTTTCTCGACCTCTCTGTGATCGTACCGGTCCACAATGAGGCGGAAAACATCGCCCCTCTGATCACGGAGATCAGGAGTGCCCTTGATCCTGTCCTGCATTATGAGCTGATTTATATCGACGACGGCAGTACAGACGAGACACCGGCACGCCTGAAACAGATCGCTTCGGAATTTGACCTGCTTCGCATAGTCAGGCACAGGAACCGCTGCGGTCAGAGCAGTGCGCTTTGGACGGGTGTCGCGGCCGCACGCGCTGACTGGATCGCCACCCTGGACGGCGACGGGCAGAACGACCCGGCCGACATCCTGCGATTGAAAGCCTTTCTGGAAGGCCCTGAAAGCCCGCCGGACCTCACGCTCATCTGCGGTTATCGAAAGGAACGGCGAGATACGGTCGTCAAGAGACTGTCATCGCGCATTGCCAACAGCATACGGGGCCGATTGCTCAGAGACGATACACCTGATACGGGATGCGGATTGAAACTCTTTTCAAGACATGCCTTCCTGCAGCTTCCCTATTTTGACCACATGCACCGATTTCTTCCGGCCCTTTTTCTTCGGGGTGGTGGGAAGGTGCGCTCCGTCATTGTCAATCACCGCCCAAGACTCCGCGGCCGGTCCCACTATGGCGTGGGAAATCGCCTCTGGGTAGGAATAACAGATCTCCTTGGTGTCATGTGGCTCCGGAGACGTATGCAATACCCTTCCATCATGGAGGAAACGGACATTGAAAATTAGTATGATCTGGCTCATTGTGGGATTCACCGGACAGGCGCTGTTTTCCATGCGTTTTCTCATCCAATGGCTCTACAGTGAAAAAAAGAGAAGGAGTGTTATCCCGCTGGCGTTCTGGTATTTCAGTCTCGCGGGAGGAATTACTCTGCTTTCATATGCCATTTTCAGAAAAGACCCGGTGTTCATCGTCGGCCAGGCCACCGGTGTATTCATCTATACCCGCAATCTCCAGCTTATTGCCCGCGAGAGAAGGCAAAAGGCCGCCCTGAAACAAGAGGAGGGCCGGTGACGCGCGCCTCTCGGAATCTTCAACAGGATATTGATTGGAATCTTCTGTTCTGGAAGGGGCTCTTCCTGCTTTTCCTCTTCAGGATCCTCTATCTTGCCTTTTTTCCGTACGGCCTTGCCGGCGATGAGACCTATTACTGGGATTGGGGTCGGCATCTCGACTGGGGGTATTTCAGCAAACCGCCGCTCATCGGCTGGTTGATGGCACTGGCGGCCTGGGTTGGAGGAAACAGCGCTTTTGGAATCAGGGTCTTTGCGCTTCTGCTGGGGACCGGCACCCTGATCTTTCTTTTTTTTCTCGGGCGCAGGATGTACGACTCGCGGACGGCCTTTTGGGGAGTCGCCGCCATGGCAGCGTGTCCCGGGAACGCCGCGCTGAATCTGCTGCTTACCATCGATGCTCCGCTGCTCTTCTTTTGGAGTGCTTCTCTGTACCTTTTCTGGCGACTCTTGACCGCGGAAAAAAGGAGAGGCGCCTGGGGCGTCGCGCTTATCTTTTCCCTCGGATTGGGCGCACTGAGTAAGCAGATGACCCTGGTCTTTTTTGCGTGCGGCATCTTTTTCCTTGTTGTGTCGCCGCAATATCGCTGTCTCCTCAGAAAACCCTGGATCTGGCTCGGCAGTGTTGCTGCCCTGCTTTTTCTGGCGCCTCCCATCTATTGGAATGTCAAGAACAACTGGATAACCTTTCACCATACGGCTCATCATTTCCAGCCTTCCGTTCCCCTCCCGATAAACCTCCTGAAGAACCTCCTGGACTTTCTCGGTACCCAACTGCTCCTGATGTCGCCCGTCACCTGGATACTGCTCATGGGCCTGATCCTGTATTCCCTTTTCGCCTTTTCCCGCATGGGTTCCAAAGAGCGCTTCCTCTTTTCCTTCAGTGGTCCTCCCCTGATTTTCCTCCTCCTCCTGACCTTCCGGCAGAAGATCAACGGAAATTGGCCGGCCGCATTTTATCCCTCCGGGGTGCTTCTCCTGGGTGCGTGGGCCACGGGGACTTTTGATCATCTCTCCCGCTTCAAGGGATGGAGGAAGACGTTTATCCCGGGAATTCTGATCGGTGCAGCCCTTGCCGTGCTCACCTACTCTGCTCCTCTTGTTACGAAGACCGCAGGTCTGGAAGGTTCCCGCATGGATCCGTTGATTCGGCTGGAAGGATGGGAGAGCTTCGCACAAAAGGTCGCAGCTGTCCGCACACGACTACCGCGGCCGCAAGAGACATTCTTGATGACCATAGGGCATCGGTATCTCACGAGCGAGCTGGCCTTTTATCTGCCTGGAAAGCCCCACGTGTATCGCTGGGTTGAGAGCGGAAAGATCCAGTCCCAGTATGAACTCTGGCCCGGTCCGATAAACAAAAAGGGCTGGGACTGCCTCATTGTCATCAAGGGAAAGCCTTCAAAGGTGCCTTCCCGCCTCTCGAAGAAGTTTCAAAGGCTCAGGAGGCTCAAAACCGTCACCAGGGATTTCAACGCGGGGCGAAGCAGAGCATACACCCTGTTTCTGGGCATGGGCTGGAAAGAGGAACCGTCATCGGAAGCCTTTCGATAATCACGGCAACAGGGAGATGCAGCGAGGCAGTCGCTTCAGCCCGTTTTCTGCAATCCATCCACGTCAGCAATTACCGGTTTTTCGTCAAATTTGAAAAGGCAGGACAGTACCAGACCGACGAGGTACGTGAACCCGCCTGCCCATACCACGTCACTCGGGAAATGGCCTCCCTGGGCCATTCGGGTAAAACCCATCAATATGCCGTAGGACACCCCGAGAGAAAGGAATAGAACTGCCCATTTCTTTCGGGTGCCTCGCAGGAGGAAGAAAGGCGTGAACAGGTAGAAGGCGGCCGATGCGTGGCCGGAAGGAAATGATTTTCCTTCGCCGGAGATCCCTTTTTGCCACACCGGAAGGTATTTCTGCCTGCCTCCGAAATCCTGGATCTGCCTGGGCCGCGGCCTTCCCCAGTAGTGCTTGAAGGTTGTGTTCACCACCAGCCCGGGACCCAGGGCCATAACAAGGCTGAGGAACAATGCAGCTCTGCGGTACTTGGCGGCTTTGCGATAGCAGAAGCTGAAAATAAACCCTATGAGTCCGGCCGACGCAAGGGCAAGCCCCGGGATATTCCCGTAATGGTAAAGGAAATCCCAGGGATTCACGTTCCTCAGAAACCATCCTTTTTCAGGAGAATAGAAGCAGCTTTCGATTGCAATATCCAGGTTCGTTGCGCAGAAGATAATAGTCAGAATCAGCAGAATCAGACCTAAGATCAGGAAATCTTTCAGGAATGTTTTTCGCATCAGCCCCCTGAGCAGCTCCAGGATTGGTTTGATTCGGCTACGGCTGGAGTGTACGAACCTTGCCCCTCTCATGTCAAGGAAAAGCACGGTGCGCCCTGTCTCCGTGCCACGTTGGTTTCTTCTGCGTAACCGGCCGGCAGAACCGTCGCCCGTTTTCGAAAAAGGTTGAGGAGCATAAGAATATCGTGCTATGGTGCCGGAGCAAAACAGACGCCAAGGTGTATGAAGGAAAATGC
>CAZEGG010000004.1:0-27663 GCA_964511755.1 uncultured Desulfobacteraceae bacterium
AGTCCTTTTCGTCGTCCACGAGGAGTATCCTTTTTTTCATGGGCTGATCTCCCTTTCGTCTCGATGAACGGTTGATGAGGTTAGTACAATACCTTCCCTGTGCGGTGATCACGTTCCGCACGAACCCCGGGAAAGAGGCCATTTCTTCCCTTTTGAGGGGACACCTGCTGTCTCCCCTCCGGAGGAGCCTCAGCGGCTGATAGTCATAAGGACTCCCTTTGCGGTCCCAATGATCCCTTCAGGGAATCCTATTATACGGTATAATACCATAAATTCCACTACCCACGTAAGGCCCAGGGAAATGACCCACAGGAGAAACCCGTATTTCACGAAATCGATGGGACTTATCATCCTCTTGCCGGTATCAGGGTAGAGTCCCAGGCCGTAGACGATGGCATTGTTCGGGGTGCCCACGATAAGGAAGTGGGCAAACGATGTGGCAAAAGCCGTGGCAAGTCCGATAGCCCAGGGTTCCCCGGGGACGCCGCTCATGATTCCCATTGGAATGGCGATGGGTCCGAGGAGGGCCGTGGTACCCGCGTCCGACATGAAGTTTGTCATTAAGCCGGAAAAAAAACTCATCCCGATCCAGAGCCCCAGGCCTTTTCCCAGGTCCAGCGAACTCAGGGTCTTGAGGAAGACCTGAGCCATCCATAGGGCAGCGCCTGATTCCTTGAGAAGAGCGCCGAGGGTGAGTGCACCGCAATACATGAACCATGCATCCCAGGATATCCCGCCGAGAATCCTTTTCCAGTCTGAGATCCGGAAAACCACGGGAATGATGAGGGCGAGCAGGGCCGGACCTCCGAGACCCAGGTCATGCCCGCCGAAGATCCAGAGAAAGAGTATCAGCAGCATCATTCCAAGGGTGATCTTTTCCGCACGGCTCATCGCGCCCATCCGTCTGGTTTCTTCTTTTATGGCCACGAGACCGGGCGTCAGGTCTCTGGTCTTCACTCCCTTGAAAGCGAGCAACATATAGAGGGCGACGGCCAGACCCAGTATCGGCGCCAGGGGGAGCCCGTACGTCATCCACCGGCCGAAACTCATGGGAACATTGTAGTCGGACCAGAATCCCATCATGATGACGTTCCTCCCACCGGCGGCGGGAGATCCCACGCCACCCACGTTCAGCGCAAAACAGAGCGAGAAGAGCAGGAGTTTCGCCAATTGAGGATCATGGATGATGGCGCCTTCTCTGTTGCCGGCGGAAACGGCTCCCATGTATACCGCGGCCATGACAGGGGCCATAAAGGCCGCCATGGCGTGGGCGGAAATAAAGGAGCCCAGTACGGACATGGAAACACAGAGGACGATAATGGGCATGGCAAAGCCCCTGGTCCAGCCCAGAATCCATGTTGCGAGTCTTTTGTGAAGCCCGACGCTGATAACGGTGACGCCCATCGCAAGGACACCGAGGAGAAAAAGCGGCGCGTCGCCTGCAAAAGTCTTCCCGATCATCTTTGTGGGCAGCAGATGAAAGAAGTAGGCGAGCGTGGGCATCAGGATGCCCACCAGGCCAATGGGGAGCGCCTCCGTGGCGAAGTATATGATAGCCATGGGAATCATGCCGAGGACGAGTTTCATTTTCCAGGCGGCCTGATTCATGTCGCCCGCCACGTGCCATTTAATCATCTGCTTTCCGAACCCGTGCTCCCGCACCAGATCCACCATGCTTTGAGGCGTTGGCATGACGAAACCGATGAGCACGAAAATAACCGCCCCGATAACAATCCAAAGGAGCTTGTTGGAAAGCAGACTGGCACCTTTCTGATGTTCCCCTCCCGTGTTATCGTATTCCATCCTTATCTCCCGAAGTCTTTGATGACTTGATCTTCTCACAAAGCAGTTTGAACATATCCGTGAGCCTCAAGATGCCCACAATCCTTTTCTTCCCATCGTGCACTAGGATGGCCCGATGCCGGTATCTGGTCTTGTCGAATTCCTCCTGTGCCTTCTCCAGCGCCGATACTGCCTCATAAACAGTCGCATCTTCTGAAACGGTTGGATATTCCCCAAGAGGGACCATTAATTCCTTGACGGTCGCCTTATTCACCGGGAACCTCCTTTCTGCAGCCTACCCCTCGTTTTCGGAGGGGTACGGGGATCTGTGTCCGAACCGGAATCTCCTAGAGCGTGATACCCAAAGGGAAAGTTTTTTCTCCAGTCCTTTACCCTGGAGCAATGACCATGCCAATGGACGGAATGACGGCAACACGCTGTAACTTCTTGAAGAATGATTGGAAAATGATGAGTAACTCAGGTTGTTTCCCGATAGTTCCGGCACAGGGTGTCGGATATTCTTACAGCCTGTAAAACAGGCGGATCATCAGAGCTCTCTCAAGATGCTAATTTCTTCTCAGCGCACGAGAGGGGCGGCTCCTTCACTGCCCGCAGGTTTCGGGCAGGCGCAGTATGATTTCGCGGGCGTCTTGGTCCAGTGCGACCTTTCCTCCCAAGGCCTGAACCAGCGCATTTTCTCCATCGGCCGGAAACCTGGACACCTGTCCTTCAGGAAAGGCATCGAGTCCGGTAAATCTGATGATTGCGCCTCCTTCAACGGCCTCGGGAGTCAAGCGGACAGTTTTTTTTCCATCCGCTAAGTCCAGGGCAAAATCCAGGATCAGCCAGATAATATTTTCAAGCAGGAAGGGATTCGTCGTGATAGTGACGGGGTGCTCGGACACGGTGATCTGGACCTCCACTCCTCTCATTGACGCGAGTCTTCCGGAAAGGATCGCCATGAATGCCAGAATTTCCCCTACGTCCACGGTTCTTTTTGCTTCATCAACGGTGTGCGCAAACGTATTCATATTTCTCACAATCCCGTCCGCCCGTCGGATCTGCTGCTGGATTTTTCCGGCCAGGGCCTTGAGCCTTTCCGGCTCGATGGCCGCACCCTTTTGCGCCGCGGAGGTGAGGTCTTCCAGAAGCCCTGAAATTTCATTGATGATGGCAAGGACATTCTTTATTTCATGGGATATGGAGGCATTCATCTTTCCGAAGAACCTGAAGCCCTCGTTGCCGATTATTTCCCATTGCTTGCTCATTTTCTTTCTCCCTATTTTTCAAGCACTTCCTTCATTTTCGTCATCAGGTCCTCAATATCCACCGGCTTCACGAGGTAATAATCCGCTCCCGCCTCTTCAGATCCCGCTCTGAAATCTTCTTCCGATCCATGGCCTGTCATAAAGATGAATTTCATGCCCGGGCTCCTTTCCGCCATCATTCTCTTGAGCTGGATTCCTCCTATTTTCGGCATCTTGATATCCACCACGGCAATATCGTATGAGGCCTCTTCAATCTTCTTGAGAGCGTCCTTTCCGCTGCACACCCAGTCGGCGTCAATCCCCCTGATGCACAGTCTTTCGGCCAGGGTGGAGACCAGTTCTGCTTCATCGTCTATCAGCAGTACGCGCATTGGTCGTTTCCTCCTTTCGCTGGTCACCAGCAAGGTATCATCTTCCCGCCAAGACGGGATTTCGCACGGCTCAAGCCGCGTTGCCTTCGCTCGCTCCTCGCTGCGACGTATTGTTCATACGCCTCAGTCGTCGCTCCTTGGTGCCCCCGCCGGAAACGGGATCTTCGACTTGCATCTGACGCCTTGCTGGTGACCAGTGACCAGGGATGTCGTCAAATCACCCGGAGGGATTCATGACGCAAAAATTTGAGGGTGGATTTGGGTCCTTCCTCTCCATGTTCATAGGGAGGGTGACGCTGAAGGTGGTTCCCTTGCCCGGTTCGCTTTCAACGCTGATTTTACCGCCCAGTTCCCGCACGAAGTTTGCAGTCAGGGATAACCCGAGTCCTGTCCCTCCCCACTTGGTCCTGGTAGAGAAAAAAGGTTCGAATATACGCTCCAGATCCTCTTTGGGGATGCCGCATCCATCGTCGGCGACGGTAACCAAAACGTTATCAGCATCTTTTCTCTTTATCCGGATGTCTAAATGCCCGCCGTCTTCCATGGCCGAACAGGCGTTGTTGAAGAGGTTGAGGAAGATTTCCTGGAGCTTCCCCCGGTCACTTTCCATTGCCGGAATATTTTCCTCAGCATCGAGGGAGATCGAAATGCTTCGGTATTCAGCCTCCTTTTCAAAAAAACTCAGCACTTCCTCAATGACCTTTTTTAAAACAACCTGTTGAATGCGTATCTCCGAATGCCGTGAAAAACTCAGGAGCCGCTTGGTGATGGTGCTGGCCCTTTTCACGGAGGACAGGATTGAGTCGGCGAGGCCGAGGAGTTTTTCGTTACCCTTATATTCCTTCGTCAAGGTGATCAGGTCTTTGAGAAGTCCTGCTTTCTCATTGATAATGGCCAGGGGGTTGTTTACCTCGTGGGCCACTCCCGCGGCCAGGCGGCCTATGGATGCCATTTTGTTGCTGTATTCCACCTGGTGGAGAGTCGCTATACGGGCCTGATCCGCCCAATAGATCTTGTTGATGAGATAGGTGGATACCCCGATGACAACACCGACGATGAGGATAATGCTTGCGCTCAGGAACAACAGGAGTTCCATACGGGTCTCGTTCCAGGATTTCATGAGTTCCCGCTTGTGCTTGACCACCATAAGAATAAACGGTGTTTCGGATATATACCGGTAACCGAGTATAATCGGATCGCTTTGAGCGTTTTTCTCTTCAAACACCCGCGTATTGGGGGCGTATCCCGGGACGGTCAGGGATATTTTGTCGAGGACCTTGCCGTGATAGAGGGAAGGCGTCTGAAGCGTGCCTTCCCGATTGATCATGAAGATATCTCCCTTTCCGGCGACTTCGAGGCCTGTCAGGAGATCGTCGAGCATGGCGGTGTCAAGCGTTGTCCTGAGTACGTAAAAGAAACCATTCGGCAGGGTACGCTTGATCGCGATAACTATGTGGGGGAGCTGTCTGAATCCCAGGAAAACGTCACTGATATAGACGCCGCGTTTGCATACCTCTTTGAACCAGTCCTGTTCGCTGTAATTCTTCCCAAGGAGTTTGTGCGGTCCCACATAGTTCCTCTGATTACCCATCGGATCGATAAGGCCGATGTCGGTGATCCCGCCAAAACTGATTTTCAGATTCTGCAGCACGTTCTCGAGTGTTCCCGGTTCATTCAAGGTCCTGAACTGATATTCCTTCACGACAAAATCCAGGGCTGCCCTGCGCTGGGTAAGGAAAAAGGATATGCTTCGGCCGGTGTTGGAAACAAGACGAGCGGTGCGCAGGAGGTTCTCTGACTCTATGGATCGCTGCGTCACCTGGTAGTCGACTATGGCAAGTGAAATGAGCGGGATCAGAGCTACGCCGGCCGTGAGAGAGATTGTCAATTTCCACATCCGGCGAAAGTTGAAGGGGTGACCGCGGCCGCCAGCCGCCGCGTCACGATAATCCCAGAATGTCGGTCTAATCTTTTTCAAGTTTCTTCTGCCTGATTTTCTCATTCGCCTTTTTCAGGGTATCGCTGAGTACATCAATGTCCACCGGCTTCTGGAGATATGCAAAGGCACCGAGTTCCATGCAGATTTTTCTGTCGGCCTCGGAACCGTGGCCGGTGAGGATGATGATCTCGATGGCGGGTTTGGACTTCTTTACCCGCCGCAGGACCTCTATGCCGTCGATTCCGGGCATCCGAAGATCAAGGATCATGACTTCCGGCTCATCGCCGTGGACCAGGTCGAGCGCTGACTGTCCGTCATAAGCAACAACGGATCCCATGTCACGCATAAGCAGCCGCTCTGAAAGGGTCTGGACAAATTCTCTCTCGTCATCCACCAGCAGGACTTTCGACGGCATTTCAAAATCGTATTTGCGGTAAATATCCGCCTGGTAGAAGTCTTTCCCGACCCTGGTACTGACGGATTTGACGCCCGGGACTTTTTCCGCGATTGATTTCAGCTCCTCTTCGAGTTTGCCGAGAGCAAGAACATGCTCATTGATGGTTATTTCGACCGACCCGTCTTCGGCCCTCGCATCGACATTGTGCCCCTTTTCGGCAAGCGCCACCTCCACATGGGCCGTCAAAAGAAAGTCTTTCACGGCTTTCCTGGATGCATCGGTGGACCGGACAATGTCTTTGGCCAGGTTTTCTTCGATGAGGTCCGCCGCCTCTTCCGGGCTCATTTTATCCACTGGAATAACAATATCATAGTGGGAAGGGTCCCACGGGTCTTTCGAACCCGTCAAATTATCCACCCAGGTGGCCCTGTCCTCATCCTGTTTGTGTATCAGTTTCGCCGCCTCCTTCGGGGATGCATCCTGATGTTCCACGGCCAGCGCGGTTCGAAACTTCATTTCGGCAATGAGGCAGGCGCGAAGGACATGATTTATCCCTCGGGGAATGAGATGTGCAGAAAAGCCGGCGATCAGCAAGTTGTCCTTCGAAAGGGTCTGCGCCAGCGCAAGTCTCAGATAGGAGATGGATCTCTCTTTTTCATGGGTGAATCTGTTGAAAACCGATGTCTTTGCCGAAAACACCCGTTCAATTCTGTTCACGGCCAGGCCGGAGATCTTCGCAGCCTCCGCGACCATGTCCTGATCGGAAACGGCTGTATATTTTGTTCGGGGGAGCAGTACTCCTATCACCTGTTCGATCTTGCAAAAGCTGCCGCTGAATAGGGAAATGACGGACATTTTCTACCTCCCTGAGCTCTTGTTTCGTGTTGATCGGGGCTGTTTCATCCCCCTTTCGGGAAGGCAACCAGCAGGGGACACTTTTCCTCCAGGGCCTCCGCGTGTGTCCTGGTATAGTTGGCGCTGATGGCGGTTTCCATGGTGGAGAACAGGTGATCCTCCCCGATTTTTTCGAGAAAATGGGTCCTCTTTAAAACTTTCATGACAGATTCGTTTACCCCGCTCATTGAGATATCGACACCGGCGCTTCTTGCCCTGTCCAGCAGAAGGGAAAGGCCTTCCTCTCCCGAGGAATCCATATCATTGATCCCGTTGGACACGATGACGATATGCTTCAGGTGCGGTTTGGTTCTCATGAGTTCGGTGATGCGGTCTTCCAGATAACTGGCATTGGCGAAAAAGAGCGGGCCGTCAAACCGCACCAGGGCCATGTATTCGCATTCCCTGAGTCCAAAGGTGCCGGCGTCGCGCAAGGCCATGTCTTCTCTCCTGGCGAGCGATGCCACCTTGGGCCGCATGCTCTTGTAAAGAAAAACCAGAAGAGAAAGGATCACACCCACTTCGATGCCCTTTTCCAGGTGAGGTGCAAAGGCGAGGGTCAGAAAAAAGGAGATTATGGCAATCGCCCCGTCATACCACTGGGCCTCCCATGCATGGACAAAACCGGAGACGTTCACCAGCCCGATCACGGCCATCATGATGACCGCTGCCAGGACCGACTGGGGGAGGTGGTACAGGAGCGGTGTGAAAAACATGAGCACAATGACCACCATCAGGCTGGTAAAGACACTGGAGAGGCCACTCACAGCCCCTGCCTGGAGGTTGACCGCGGAGCGCGAAAAAGAACCGGAAACCGGATAGCTTTTCCCGAAGGCCCCGAAGATATTCGCCAACCCCTGCCCGATGAGCTCCTGGTTCGGGTCAAGCCTCTGGCCGGTCTTGGCTGCCATGGCCTTGGCAATGGAGATGGCCTCCATAAATCCCAGGAGCGATATGATTGCGGCGAAGGGAAAGAGGTGCAGCATGATGCTCAAATCCAGACGGGGCATGGAAAGGGCGGGCAGACCCTTCGGAATATGTCCGACTACCGCTCCGCCACCCATCATGAGGAGGGCATCTGTCGTGAGGGGTCCGTTGCCGACCTTGATCCGCCAGGTCCTTCCGTCGTCCCTGAACAGAGCGGGCATATCTTCCGGGAGATAAAAGAGGACGGAACCGTCCTCCTGTTTGACGCCCTTGAATAGGAACTCTCTGATTTCTTCCCTGAAAATGTGGGCGTCGAATTTGAGGTTCTCGATTTTCATGCTCACCATTTCCAGATTGTGCTTGGCAGTGAGAACTGCCTCCGGGCCGCCCGTTTTCTCTGCCTGTGCCAGCATTTCTCCGGCCCGGGCGCGTTCTTCGGCGAGCCGGGGAAGAGCGGTGATCACCCGATTGAAATTCGCCACAGCCTCTCTTGCTCCCGGGGAGCGGATGGTAGAGAGATCAACACGGACGTTGTGATCAAATCCGGTTGCCCAGGAAAGAACAGTGGTGACAGCCACAGCCACAAGGACATTGGGGATTTTTGGTGAGATACGTTTGAGACCGTACATAATGGCAAAGGCAAGAGCGCCCATAAGGAGAGTGGGCCAATGGGTATAGTGCAAAGCGGCCTGGATGACCCTCCAGATGGTCTCGTAATGGTGGCGGGCATTGTCCACATACACGCCGAACATCTTTGAAAGCTGGGAGGAGGCAATGATGAGAGCAGCAGCATTGGTAAAGCCGTTCACTACCGGGTGGGAAAGGAAGTTTACCACGAGACCGAGACGCAGGATGCCCAAGCCGAGCTGGAAAAAACCCACCATCAGGGCAAGCAGAACCGCGTAAATGATATATCCCTCACTCCCCGCGGTGGCCAGCGGTTCAAGGGAAGCAGCGGTCATGAGGGATACAATCGCGACGGGTCCCGTTGCCAGTTGTCGGCTTGAGCCGAAAAGGGAGGCTATCATGGGGGGGAGAAAAGAGGCATACAGGCCATAATATGCCGGCAGCCCCGCAAGCTGGGCATACGCCATGGACTGAGGAATGAGCACAAGCGCGACGGTGAGCCCTGAAAGAGCGTCAACCCGCAGAGTATCAAGAGAGTAATTTTTGAACCAATTGAGAAAAGGAAGAATTTTCGCAAGCATCAGTAGCTCCCATTATACACAGCGTCCGGAATCATTTTCGATTCAACCGGCCGTCATGATCCACCACGAAGGAGACGCAGGTGCGAGCAGACGTTTGGAATATGTATTTGGTTCTCTATGTGACGGTGTGGTCTGTTTCTTCTCCGCTCGGGAGTGAGCTTCCGGGAAGGGCGGTCATTTCAGCCCTCCTTGAGTACGAAGCAGAGTGCCTTTTTTGATGCGCATGTGTCAAGTAGAAAACGGAATAAAAACAGGAGGCTTGACAGGGCTTAGGGTTGTCAATTACAAGGGAGCTATGATGCCGTAAGTCCAGACGAAGAATTATTTTTTCGGCCGAGGTCGAAAGAAGAGGAATTTGCCCCGGAGAACCGCAGAGTGAATGGATTTTTTCGAAAAGAGAAAAAGCAGCCCCGTTTTCAATTGAGACGATGGATCCTTCGGTCTCCCGCCCGATTTTCCATTCTCGCGTTTGCGGCGCTGATCAGCGCGGGTACCTTGTTGTTGGTTTTGCCTGCCGCCTCCGCCGGGAAGGGCATCGGCCTGATTGATGCCCTGTTCACGGCCACCTCCGCAAGCTGTGTGACCGGTCTCGTGGTGCTGGATACCGGAAGGGACTTCACCGTTTTTGGGCAAGGAGTCATTCTTTTTCTGATACAGGCAGGAGGATTGGGTATAATGACCCTCTCCACGTTGTTTCTCCTTCTGGCGAGAAGACGTACATCGCTCGTGGGAAGGCTTGTCATAAAGGACGCCTTGACTGACGGGAAGGAGCGAAGCCTGCCCTCTCTTTTGAAGGACGTATTCCTTTTTACCGTAGTAATAGAAGGAATAGGATCGTTCCTGATATTTGCCCGCCTCCTCCCCGGCCGCAGTATCCTGGAGGCCCTGTATCTCGCGGTATTTCATTCCATAAGTGCATTCTGCAATGCCGGGTTTTCTATTTTTTCCGACAGCTTCACGCAGTACCGGGAAGACTGGATCCTGAATCTCACCGTGTGTTTTCTGATTGTGAGCGGAGGAATCGGGTTTCTGGTGTTATCCGAGCTGAAACGCAAAAGACCGGTGAAGCCACGTGCGTGGGCGCGTTTGACTCTCCATTCTAAAATTGTCCTGTCTACCACGGGCATCTTGCTCCTGGCCGGGACGTTTCTCGTGCTTCTTATGGAATGGGACAATACCCTTCATGGGTTATCAGTGCCGGGGCGGTTTCTGGCCGCATTTTTCCAGTCCGTCACAGCGAGGACCGCAGGGTTTAATACCCTTCCTATCGGCGCGATGGCAAATGAAACCCTGTTTCTCACGATATTGCTCATGTTTATCGGCGCCTCACCCGGTTCCTGCGGTGGAGGAATTAAAACCACCACCTTTGCCGGTCTCGTTGCCCAGGGCATTGCCCGGCTTCGGGGAAAGGAAAGGCCCCACTGGTTCAGACGCACCATTTCCCAAAGCAGCATCGCGAGGGCAATCAGCATTGTCATGGTGAGCGGGATTGTTGTGATCCTGGCGACCTTTGCGCTTCTTATCACTGAGTTGCGGGAAATGCCCCACATTGCGAGCCGGGGCAGGTTTCTCGAACTGCTCTTTGAGGTGGTGAGCGCTTTCGGGACGGTGGGGCTTTCAACCGGAGTGACTGCGGGTTTGACCCAGGCGGGAAAGATCATCATTACGCTGGTTATGTTCGTCGGAAGGTTGGGCCCTCTTGTGATCGCGGTGGCGGTGAGCCGTGAGTCGGCTCCCCGGTATCGTTACGCTGAGGAAACCATTATGGTGGGGTGAGGAGAGAAAAATGCGGCAATTTGCGGTCATCGGGCTGGGGAATTTCGGGTATTACCTGGCGTCATTTCTTTACGAAAAGGGGCATGAAGTACTAGCGATAGACAAGGACCACGAGCGGGTGCAGGAAATCAAGGATCACGTGAGCCAGGCCGTGGTGGCGGACGCCACGGACAGAGCTGCCCTGGAATCACTCGCATTGAACCAGATGGATGTGGCCGTGGTTTCCATAGGATCAATCCTGAGTAACTCGATCCTGGCAACACTCAATCTCAAGGATATGGGAGTGGAACTCGTCTACGCCAAGGCAGTGAGCGAGGCCCATGGGCGTATTCTCTACAAGGTCGGAGCGACTGAAGTGTTCTTCCCGGAAAAGGACCAGGCCATTTCCCTGGCCGAGCGCCTGCATAATCCAAACATGCTGGATTATTTACCATTCCTTGAGGGATACAGCATTAGTCAGCTTGCGCCTCCCCGTGAATTTATCGGAAAGCAATTGAAGGATCTGGACTTAATCAACCGGTACGGTATCCAGGTTGTGGGGATAAAGGAAATCATCCCGGACCGGCTGAACCTTATCCCCACGGCCCAGTTTGTAATCAAGGACAGTGATACCCTGATCCTGCTCGGACCCAATCAAGCCCTTGACAAATTGAGAGAAAAGGAAAGATAGTTGAGGGGTTGGGTGAAAGCTTAGTGCATGGATCCATAAATACGATGTCATATCCGAATTGAATAGTTGTGTTTACCGCAAGGCGCAAAGTACGCAAAGAAAAGATTTTTTCCCTTTCCCCTGAGGCGGCGGAAAGGGAAAAGAGACCTTCACGGGTGCAAAGAAGGACCCAGTCGCATGTTATTATGTGGATTGTAAGACGGGATAGTTGGCACAGCGCATAGGTTTGAGAGTAGGTAAGTTGCTAATATTATTTTCTTTTGCCGGCGTCTCAGCGGCAAAAGAAAAGGCAGTCGACTTTGCGTTCTCTGCGTTTTGAACGAAGCGGGCGGTGAAATACTACAAAGATTACGCCATCGAACCTATGGATACAACTGCTAAGAGCAGAAGACAGGAATGATCCGGGGTTGGTATGGAAATAGACATTGACACAGCCGCAAAAATGCTGGCGACTCCGAAGGCCACCTTGCGGCGCTGGGCCCGGCAGGGAAAAATTCCGGCACGGGAACACGCCGGGGCATATGTCTTTCGAGAAGACGAACTGGCCAAATGGGCCAGCCGGCGCAATATCCTCTTGCATGCCCCTCCCGCCAGTGAGACTTCAACACCGCCCGCCTCCGCCTCCGGCCTTTACGCGGCCATGAAGCGCGGTGGCGCTCTTTTTGATGTGACCGGGAAGAATGTACAGGAGGTCCTGTCAGCGGTCATTGACCTGCTCCCATTGCCGGGCGATGTGGACCCCGAGGCCTTGCTTGACGAACTGTTGGATCGGGAGGATCTTGCTTCCACCGGAATCGGTCACGGAATCGCCATCCCCCATCCCCGACATCCCATGAACGGCGTTCCACCGGACGGCATGATTACCACTTGCTTTTTGCAGCAGGAGGTGGATTTCAATGCCGTAGACGGAAGGCCTGTATTTATCCTTTTCGTGATGTTGAGCAGGGATACGGAGACCCATCTGAAGCTCCTCTCGCGGCTCAGTTTTTGCCTGAGGGATACGGCATTTGTCCATTTTCTCAGGGAGTGCGAGACGACCGACGCCCTTTTGGCGAAAATTGAGGACATGGAAGAACGGATTAAACCGCTTGGAGAAATAGGAGGATCCTGACACATCCATGAACCCGCCCATCTCATCGCTTTTCAGACAATCATTCTCCAAACTTGATGAGCGCCTGCAACTGATCATTGTTGCGGCGGTTGTTGGAATAGCGGCGGGTTATGCCTCCGTACTCATGAATCTGGGACTGGACTTGGGCGAACACCACCTGGCGCCCCTCAGAATATACTGGTACGGCCCCTTATTTCCGGCCTGCGGCGCGGCACTCGCCATTTTTTTTATGCAAAACGTGATCAAGGATCCTGGCGGACATGGTGTTCCCGAGGTAATCTACAGCATCTCGAAACGCGGGGGCCTGATCCGGCTTCGTTCAAGCTTCTCGCATATTATAGGCTGCCTCCTGACGCTCGGAAGCGGGGGATCTGCCGGCCCCGAGGCGCCGGTGGTCATCAGCGGCGGGAGCATCGGCTCCAATATCGCCAGTAAATTTCATATGAACGAGCGCCAGAGGATCCAGATCGTGGGGTGCGGCGCAGCGGCCGCTATCGCCGCCATCTTCAACGCCCCGGCCACCGGAATAGCATTCGCACTTGAGGCGGTGCTCGGAGAGTGGACCGCAGTCAACGTCGTTCCCATAGCTATCGCCTCGGTTCTGGGGACCGAGGTCAGCAGGGCCTTGGAGGGGAACCAGATCCCCTTCCAGCATCGGACTTTTCAAATAAGCAGTCTGGACTTGGCGGCGTGCCTGGGGCTTGCGGTCTTGACCGCTGTTTCTTCCGTGATCCTGTTTCGGCTGATGAGCTATATCAACTCAAAATCAGCCAAATGGGTGTCTCCTCGATGGTTGAGGGCCGCTCTGGGAGGCACATTGGTGGGAGGGATCGGTCTTTTCGTACCCTATGCTCTGGGCGAAGGCTACTCATGCATCAGGGCCGTTATCGCCGGCCAATATCCATCGGGCATCATTCTTGCCGGGATGTCTGTTCTGGCAAAAATTGTGGCCACGGCATTGACTCTGGGCAGTGGTGGTATCGGAGGGGTCTTTGCGCCGTGTCTGGTGGTAGGAAGCCTGACAGGAATTTTTTACCAAAGAGGACTGACGGCCCTGCTGCCGCAGCTTTCCTGGGCCGGGGAGAGCTACTTCGGACTCCTCGGGATGGCCGGTGTTACGAGCAGTGTTATTCAAGCGCCCATGACGGGGATTTTCCTCATCATGGAAATAACCGGGGGATATGACGTCCTGGTCTCGGTGGTTCTGGTGGCGGTCATGTCCGCTACGCTCAGCCATTTTTTCGAACCTTTTTCGGTGTACCATGTGGAACTGATCGAGAGAGGAGAGTTGCTCCGGCCCAGGACGGATGCCCGTGTTCTCTCGGAATTGAACGTGCTGGAGCTTCTGGAGAAGGACTGCCAGGTGGTTCATCCTGAGATGACTCTCGGGGATTTCGCGCGCATCGTTGAAACCTGCCATCGAAATTATTTTCCGGTGGAGGATTCCGGGGATGGACATTTCGTGGGGCTGATCCACTTGGATGATATCAGGCAATACCTCTTTGATCCAGGCCTCTACGACGCCGTCCTGGTGGACGAAATTATGAACCGGAATGTGGTTTCAGTCAGTCCTGATGACGACTTGAACGATATACTGCAGAAGTTTGATGAAACCCGCTCGTGGAGCCTGCCGGTAATAGAGGGCGACAGATTCCTGGGACTTATTTCCAAGGCCACCTTGCTGGATCATTACCGCAAGGAATTGAAGGCCCAAGAGGCAGAATGAAAAAGAAAAGAGGCGTGAAATGAAGAGCCAGCTGCTCCATATATTCCAGAATACCCCCTTCGGGAGGGAAACGTTTTTGCAGTCCCTCTATTTCTGCAAGATGACAGGGCTGCACCTCAAGGTCTTTTTCCCAACCGCACCGCAGTTTCTGATGTATTTTACTAGGGAGGTAGTTACCGTTGATCTGGACAAGTCCTTTCTGAAATCTCCCGAGACAGCCAGGGAGCATGCCGAGGAATTGATCCGGGAAGCCGGAGTGGACGCCAGTTTCTTTGAGCCCACAGAGCACACTGCCTCGACTCTTCCGGATATTCCCGTTAACTTCGGCTTTATGACCTGTTCGAGAAATATCGGTGATCTTTCGTCTAAAGTGAGCTTGGGACATATCGGCACCAGAGTTCGGGCAATCATCAAGAACGCGACATTTCCGATCATTATTCCAACCGCGGTCTACAAGGAGTGGAATGGGATACTCGTTCTTTTCGGCGGTTCAGCCAATGCCCTCAATGCATTCCGGCTGGGGGTGAAATTGCATTTCCTGAGCGGGCTTCCTCTCAAGCTTTTCACCTATACCGAAAAGAAACCCAAAACATACTATAAAAAGATCCTCGAAAAAAGTGATCTGCTTTCCGGCATCAATTTGGAAGAGCTGGAATGGAAATTCATCGAAAAGGGATCGTTCAGCGAAGGCCTCTACCATGTCTCCCACGATGCCCTTGTTGTTGCCGGGGCATACGCTCATGGTATCATAAAGGATCTGCTGATGGGAAACATGATGGAAGACATCCAGACGATTCTTCCCAACAACCTTGTTATTGTCGGGCCGCACTACAATGAAGAATGAGAAGGACATACCACACGGATTCAAACAGCTTGCAATAGAAGACAAGGAGGTGTTCGACCGGTATCTGCACACTGACCCTCCGGTGATCTCCGAGCTGACCTTTACGAATTTATTTATCTGGCGGCAGTGCCACAACCCCGTATGGATGGAACGGGAGGACTGCCTGCTTATTGCGTTAAGAGAGAAAAGCGGTCCCATGTTCGGCCTTCCGCCCACAGGCCTCGGCGATAAGACCCGGGCCCTGGACTTTCTTGCGGAGCAGCTCAGGCTCGCTGACCCGAACGCGCGCATATCCCGCGTCCCGGAGATATTTGTCGAACAGTTCGTTGATTACGGGAAGTACGAAGTCCTGCCGGACAGAAACAACAGTGACTATGTGTATCGCTCCGACGACCTGATCAACCTGCCTGGCAGAAAATATCATAGGAAAAAGAACCACCTGAACAAGTTCCTCAAGACCTATACCCATGAGTATCACGCCCTGGACGAGGAACTCTTGAAATATTTTCTGGATATCCAGGAACAATGGTGCCAGCTGAAAGACTGCAAAGCACATCCCGACCTCCTGGAGGAGGATTACGCCGTCTACCAGGCACTCACTCATCTCCGGGAACTGGATTACCAGGGGGGCGCCATTATCATTGACGGGCGGGTGGAGGCATTCGCCTTGGGTGAACCCCTGAACGAAAACACCGCGGTCATTCACATCGAAAAGGGAAACCAGGAGATTTCCGGGATCTACGCTGCCATAAACCAGCTTTTCTGCCTCCATGCCTGGTCCGGTATGGAGTACATCAACCGGGAGCAGGACCTGGGCATAGAAGGGTTGCGGAAGGCCAAAGAGTCTTACGCTCCGCATCATCTGGTAAACAAGTACACCCTTGTCCCCAAAGGGATCAAGTGAACTAGAGTCCTGAGTGGCTAGAGTGATCTAAAGTTAATGGAAAGTTTCGCTGTTTTTCAATAGAATGGAAAGAACTTCCTCCAGTACTGTGTGGTACCAGGGCGCCCATGAACATCGTATTCCTCTCCATTGTGATGATTGCCTTCGGCGCTGCGGGATGGCGGCAGCTCCACTGGGCGGCAGCGGCCGGGGCGGCGTCTCCCATGGAGGTGCTGAGCAAGGCCATGGTCACCGCCGCGGCCAACTCCGTGGAGCTGGCCCTGGGCCTCATCGGCGTCATGGCGTTATTTCTGGGCTTGATGAAGGTGGCCGAGGCAGGAGGACTCCTGCGGATCCTTGCCCGGCTGATAAGGCCTCTCATGGTCCGCCTCTTTCCCGATGTGCCGCCGGACCACCCTGCAATGGGGGCAATGATCCTGAACATGTCCGCCAACGCCATGGGGTTGGGAAATGCGGCCACCCCTTTCGGAATACGGGCCATGCAGGAACTGGATACGCTCAACAGCCGCCCGGGCACGGCCACCGATTCCATGGCCCTGTTTCTCGCCATCAATACGTCCAGCGTCACCCTTCTGCCGACCGGCGTGATCGCCCTCCGGGCAGCGGCCGGGTCCAAAGACCCGGCAGGTATCCTCTCGACCACGCTCTTTGCCACGGTCTGTTCCACGCTTGCGGCCATTTGTGCGGCTTTTGCCTACAAACGTTTTTTCAGGAAGGATCGGCCCGAAGAAATCCCGGGTGCCCACGCGAGGCGCGCCGCAGACACGGAAGAGATGCCTCTGGACGATGCTGCGGAGGCATATCCGGCCTGGGTCAGCATTCTGGCGATCGCTTTCCTGGCGGCCTGTGTCCCCCTCGCAATGCTGTGGGGCAGGGCCGTTTCTCCCTGGGTTATCCCCGGGCTCATGGTAGGCTTCCTGGGTTTCGGACTCGCGAGGCGCGTTCGTGTTTACGAGGTCTTCGTGGAAGGGGCAAAAGAGGGCTTCCGGGTAGCGGTCAAGATCATCCCGTACCTGGTTGCCATCCTGGTTGCGGTGGACATGTTTCGCGCGAGCGGCGCCATGGAGACCATGGTTCACATCCTGGGACCTTGGACGGCGAAGATCGGACTGCCGCCCGAGGCCCTTCCCATGGCGATCGTCCGTCCCCTTTCCGGGTCCGGCGCTTACGGGGTCCTGGCTTCCCTCATCAACGATCCGAAGATCGGGCCTGACAGCTATGTGGGCTACCTGGTCTCGACCCTGCAGGGTTCGACTGAAACAACCTTCTATGTGCTGGCAGTTTACTTCGGCGCGGTCCAGGTCCGGCGCATCCGGCACACCCTCGCCGCCGCCCTCACAGCAGACGTGGTGGGCATCATGGCCGCTGTTGCCATCTGTTCCTATCTATATGGGTAGGTCTTGACTGTATTGACATGCATACCCTTAATTCACTATACTCTGCTTTCTCACAGAGAGATGTTTGTGACGAAAATCCGCGTCTGTTCATCCAGATTCAAGGAGGGAATACACCATGATTCGTACGATGGCAAAACCTGTCTGTCTTCTCTTGATCCTCTGTTTGCTGTTTACCACGTTTGCTTTCGGCCGGGCGCAGGCAGCCATGGTCGGCACGGAAAGGGTGCTCAATGCTACCCACCAGACCGACCGTGCCCGCCTCAATGCATTCCTGGACCGCCCGAGAGTCCGGGCGATCCTGGAAGCCCAGGGGATCAGCCCTGAGGAGGCCAGGGCACGTATTGCGTGTCTCTCGGATAAAGAAGTGAGCGACATGGCTGCCGTGATGGATCGGCTTCCTGCGGGCGGCAGTGCGGTGGGCGCGTTGATCGGGGCCGGGGTGCTCATCTTCATCGTTCTCCTGATTACGGACATTCTCGGCTTTACCCATGTTTTTCCGTTCGTCTATCATCACCGCTGATAATTGGACGGCGACGCACCGGAAAGGTGCGTCGCTCCACCACGCTTGGCCGTTTTTCTTATTTTTGCTGTTTTTTGCCGGGTGCGCCGGACCTCGGCTGGCGCAAATTCGGCAGCAGATGACCGGAATTCCCACCCGGGTCGATCTCAGGAATATTCCTTCGTATGTCCAGGCGGAGTATCAATGTGGCCCTGCCGCCCTTGCCATGGTTCTCAGCTGGAGCGGGTTCCCGACCACGCCGGGGGAGCTGACGTCCAGAGTCTACAATCCCGCGCGGAAGGGAAGCCTTCAGCCGGCCCTTGTGGGGGCAACCCGGCGGTCCGGTCGAATAGCGTATCCGCTATCCGGAACAAGGGCCCTGCTCCGGGAGGTGGCCGCGGGACACCCTGCCATCGTGCTGCTGAACCTCGGGCTCTCATGGTACCCGAAATGGCACTATGTTGCAGTCACGGGATATGACCTCACCGACGGCTTTATTATTGTACATTCCGGGAAAAAGGCCCCCGAGTTTCTCCCCTTTCGGGTCTTTGAGAACACCTGGGCGCGAAGCAGGTACTGGGGCCTCCTTGTCCTGCGGCCCGGTGATCTGCCTGCTACGGTCGAGGAGAGACCCTACCTCGAGGCCGTGCTTGGCCTGGAAAAGGCCCGCCAATGGCACGGTGCGTTTGAGGCATATCGGGCTGCGCTGGGGCGCTGGCCCGGGAGCCTGCCTGCCCTCATGGGTCTCGGAAACAGTTACTATGGCATGGGGGAGCTTCCCGGGGCGGAAAAGGCGTTCAGAACGGCCGCGCGCCTGCATCCGGATTCAGGAGCCGCGCTCAATAACCTGGCCCAGGTGCTCTGGGAACAGGGTCGGTGCAAGGAAGCCCTTGATGCGGCGCGAAAAGCGGTCTCCCTTGGAGGTCCCCTGACCGATACCTTTCAGAAAACCCTCAACGAGATACAATCCGGAAAACCCTCTCCTTAGCCGTCTATCCTAGGTTTCCACTTTGATCTGGAGGTAAAGATCTCCCCTGCGCAAGTCGTCCACGGGTTTTCCCATTCCTTCCAGTCTGAGGAGCGTCCCGTCACGCACCTCAGGAGGAACCATGACCGCGAAGATCCTCTTCTTGAATCCCCGCGGGATATTGACCAGTTTCCGAGTACCTGATTGTGCTTCCAGAGGCGTGACGGTCAACGTGCCGTAGAGATTCGGATCGTCCATCAGGGAAGATGTGCGGATGATCTGCAAGCGGTGGGTCTTTTTTTTCTCGGTGGTTCCGCGCAAGTTTTCGGTAAGGCCGACCCAGGGGATGCGGAGAAAAATCTTCAGAAAAAGCATACCCGCGAGGAATCCTCCGATGTGGGCCCACCATGCGATTCCGGCTCCGTGAGAAGCGGTTCCGGCTGCGCTGAGGGATTGCAGGAGAAACCAGATTCCCAGGAATATATATGCCGGGATCTCAAGAAAGAGGGGAAAGAAGAATATCGGAATAAGGGTGAGGATCTTTGCTCTCGGATAGAGGATGAAGTAGGCCCCCATGACCCCGGCTATGGCACCGCTCGCCCCGATGGTGGGCACTTGGGAATGCCAGTTGAGCGCGAGATGGGACAGGCCTGAAACGAGACCGCAAAGCAGATAGAAAAGGATGTATCGCAAAGGTCCCAGCCGGTCTTCAACATTGTCCCCAAAAATGTAGAGAGACCACATATTCCCGAGGAGATGCCAGAAGCCTCCGTGAATAAACATGAAGGAGAAAAAAGGGAGTACCTGCTGGCCGAGTGAAAAATAGGCACTGATCCTCGGCACGGAATAACGTACCGGAACGAGGCCATAGGTGAGAAAAAACCTCTGCAAATCAGGACCGTGAGCAAGCTCGATCAGATAGACGAGGACATTCACGCCTATGATCAGGCTGTTCACAACAGGGTAGTTACGGGACCGAATAGTATCTCGTATGGGTATCATAGCCTTCCAGAAGCATCCTATATAACGTAAAGGATTGTTCTTAGGCAAGCTCGTTTCTCATAGTCAAAAAAATGACGACACTCATCTTCTCCGGGTAATCTGCCGGAGCCGGCGGAAAACCCGTCATCACGATAATATACTTGATAAAACAGCAAGTTGTACAATAGTACAAATCGAATAACAGCGGGTTTTGCCTCTGGCATGGGTTGTGCTTAAAGAGAAAGAAGAGATTTCCGTGTGGGCTGTTTTTTTCGGGGTTTGGGCCCGAGATCGGCTGGTGCGTGCTCATCCATCGTGATGAACAATCGGAGGATTCGATGAATACTTGGAGAATGATACTTTTGTGTCTCGGGGCGGCAAGTGTGCTGGCCGGTATCCCCGATGCACTCAGAGTGCTGGGAGCGGAAAACGCCACCCGGCAGTACCGTCTGCCGAGAGGGTTCTATGTCGATCTCACGAGAGAATATTATGAGGCCCTTCACGGGACGGCCGAAAGGGACAATAAGGTCTACAGCAACGACATGTCTGATGAATACCTGAGACAGATTGCTGTTTCAAGTGCATTTACTGTCCGGACGAATCTCCAGATCATCAAGCAGCAGGAGAGGATTATCCAACTGCTGCAATCCATCCGGGATAAGGAAAAATAGCGATCCTCATGCACACGTCGAAAACCAGAGGGCTCCTCGTGTACCTGCTGCTGGCACCGATCGGCGCCTTGTGGTGTGCGCACAGCGCATATGCGGGGAACCGCGCCCTTGATGTGTGCGTCCAAACTCAGGAAAAGGAACGGATCGTTTTGCTGCGGATGGACCATGCCGCTCCCTGCACCATCGAATCTCTTGCGCCCGGAAAAATCGTGCTGCATGTGCGGAAGACCATTGCCGGTTCTCTTTTCAAGCAGCGTCTCAAAAGATGGAAAAACACCCTTGATCTGCTTTCCGGGACGGACCCGGATCTGCGGCTCGTAGTACGCTTTCCGATGCCTGCGAGAGAAGTGCGGGTCGCGTGGCATCAGGGACAACGGTTCCTTTTTCTGCGATTTTTCCTGAAGGAGAAAGAGAGAGAGAAGAGGCTCTCTCCTTCCGCTGCATGCCTTTTGGAGGACCTGCGGTTCGGCATCAGGAAGAGATTTGTGAGGACCGTCATGGATCTGACCGCCAGACCCCGATGGCGCCTCAGCTTCGGAGGGACGGACAAGGCAGAGATCGTTCTGCCGGACGCGAAAAATGGGATGGCGAAGCTGCACCGTGCCCTCTGGAAGAACATGAAGAGAGTTCATCTGGGGTCCTACGCAGGCGGGCTGAAGATCTCCCTGCAATTCGGAACCCCAATGACCGCCTTCAGGCTTTTCTGGCTGGATGTGGGGAGCCGACTGGTTCTGGACTCCTATCATACGCCGGATGGAGCATTCGCGAAGAACATAAAACCGCCTTCCTGGTTTGGGGGACCGGAAAAGTCGGCGAAGGAAACCCCGGGGGCTCCCTCCGGTATCAAAACGCTTGCAGACGAAGCAATTCCCCATGCATTGCCGGTGATTGCGCCGGGTTCCCTCGTCTCCCTCCCGGATTTGACGTCGCACAAGCACAGCAATGCATTCAGCAATGGGCACGCGAATCACGAAGGTGCGGCGCAGCCCGTTCATCTGGAAGCACGCCGAACATCGCATTTTTCGGGCTCCCCCGAGGAAAAGCCCGCTGACGGGCTTGTTGAGCTTCCATCCAAGACGGGCCGGCAGGAGCAGGCTGATCACAGCGGAAAGGAGCCGGAGATCGGAGCTGAAATGGTTGGAGATCTCGGACCAAGGGTCACGATCAGCATCCCGAAGCAGACTGTTTCAGCGCCTTGGGAGAGTGAAAAGATGACTGCCGACGCTCCCTCAGAGCCGGCTCGGATCAACGAACCGGAAAAGGAGAAGCCGAAATTCCAGCCCAAGGAGGCGGCATTGTACGGAAAAATCCTTCAGGCAAGAGATCTCCGCCGCACGGACAAGGCGTTGGGTCTCATTGATCGGTTCCTGACGAAATATCCGGATTCCGATGTTACCCAGGAGATGTTGTTCATGAAGGCGAATATCCTTTTTTGCCAGGCTAAGGAAGGGCGGAAGGGGATGTTGAACAGTCTGGTCGAGGCATACCAGGATGTCATAAACAGGTTCCCTCGTTCTGATCTCGCCTTGGAGTCGTACGTGAGTATGGCCAAGGCATATGCCTTGAAAGGGAATCATTATCTGGGAATAAGCTGCCTTGACCTCGCTATTCGCCGATATCAAGACAAGAAAAACCTGGCAAACGCCTATCTGGAACGCGGGGAGATCTACCTGGAGAAGAACCTTTCAGAGAAAGCGGTCGAAGATTTCAAGACCATCCTGACAAGGTATCCCTCATCACCTTGTGTCCCTTTCGCACTCTTTGGGATCGCAAAGTACCTGCAGGCAAGGGGGCTGTACGGTGAAGCTCAGAAGAGACTTACCCGTATCCAGAAATTGATCCCTGATTTCTTTATGGACGAACCCGAATTTCTCTCCGTACAGGCGCAAAATTTCCTGTACCTGAAAGAGTACGCAAAGGCCCGGGGTTTCTTCTACCGTGCTCTTAACCTTTCCAATCAGGCAGAAGGAAATGATCTCTTGCTGGTGCATATCGGGGACACCTACCTCCAGGAATCAAAACGAAAAAAGGCCGAGAGGCTTTATACCCAGGTGAAAAAGAGCTTTCCGGGATCCGAAGGGGCCTCTATCGCCGAGATTCGCCTGGGAGATCTCCAGGGGGATGTGGACAAATTCAAAGAAGTGGAGAAGAAACAACCCAGTGCCCCGATCGCCGAAATTGCAACGCTGAAACTGGCAAATGCGTACTACAAATCCGGACTATACCAGAAGGCCATGGAAAGCCTGAAGGGACTGACTGAAAAACCTCAGAAAAATTCCATGCTGGATGCGGCAAGGTCTCTTTTTGCTCAGGCAGCGGAAAAGGCCATGGAAGATCTCTTCAAACAGGGAAAATTCTCTGAAGTGGTTTCCTTGTTCCGCGTCAATGAGGCCCTTCTCAAGGGAAAGGTTCGACCGGACAAGCAGATCCTGGTCGCCCAGTCACTCCAGGAGTTGAAAGATTATTCCGGTGCGATCCCCGCCTACCGAGACCTTGATCCGGGTGATTTGAGCGCGGACAAAAAGAAAGCCTATTACCTGGGGCTGGCGGATTGTCTCTGGCTTTCCGAATTGCCCGAGGAGAGCATTCACGTGCTGGAAGGAGCGCGCAAGGCCGGTTTATCATCCGAAAGCAGGCTGGCAGTGACGCGCTCCCTTGCCGGCAAGTATGCAGAAGAAAAACGTTTCAGCAAAGCCTATCAGCTTTACGCCGCAATGATTCAAGGAAAGGAAAATCTGAACACCGGACAGATGGCTGATTGCTACCTTTCCATGGGAGGGATCCTGAATGCCCAAGGGAAGTACCAGGATGCCAGGGCGTTCCTCAACCGATCAATTGCCCTGTCGGAACGGACGAAAACACTGAAACCGGTGCTGCTTTCATCGCTTAAAAAGCTGGGAGAGGGTTACCTGAAAGAAGGGAAATATCGGGAGGCTCTCCAGGTATACAATCAGGCGCTGGGTGCGGGATATGAAAAGGGCAAACCTGGTTTTTGGGATGTGAAACTTGGTCAGGCAGAGTCCCTCATGGGAGTGGGGCAGCGGACCGCCGCCGAAAATGTGCTGAACGAGGTGTATGAGGAACGAGGTCCCGATCCGCGCTACTGGGACTTGCGGTTTCGCCTGGCCATGCAATACGTGAGAGCAGGGAATCTGCAGACAGGAGAAAAACTCCTGACAGAGGTCTCTGAAGAAGGGACCCCGGCGCTCCAATCGGACGCGCAGATCAATTTGGGAAGCCTGAGCCTCCGCAAGCAACTTAAAAAGCTCTCCATCTGGCCACAGTTGGGAGAGCAAGAACAGAGATATGCCGGACAATAACGTCTTGTGGACAGCACTGGATGTTCCCGTGCCGCAGCGTGTCTGGAACCGTCTGAAAGAGCTTGGGTTCCGGGTGATCGTTGAAGATGGGAACGGAAACATTCTGGATCGAATCGGCGCATTGACGCCTCGTCTCTGGGTCGGCCTTTTGCACGGTGATCCTGCTGGTCATCTTGATACACTCAAGACGATACGGGAGAAGTGCCCCGGATTGTCCATGATCGCTCTGAGCCGCAACCCATCCGTGGAGCAGGCGGTCCAGGCAATCAAATCAGGAGTCTTTGACTACCTGCCGGCAAGTGTTCCTGAGGATCGCCTATGGGCTACAGTGGAAGGTGCTCTGAAATCTCCCGGACCTTTCACCGGACGAAATCCACGGGCTCGTGAATTTGCTTCCCATGACTTTGAACCTGTTGCGGTGAACCGGGAGATGCTCTCGCTCTTGAAGATGGCCAGAAAAGTAGCGCCGCGCCGGAGTACGATCATTGTAGAGGGAGAAAGCGGAACCGGGAAGGAGGTCCTTGCGCGGTATATCCACCGAAACAGCGATAGGTCCAATGGACCGTTTATTGCTGTCAACTGTGCCGCGCTCCCGGAAAATCTGCTTGAGAGCGAGCTTTTCGGTCATGAGAAGGGTGCATTCACCGGAGCCATCTCCCGGAAAGCGGGGAAATTTGAACTGGCGGACGGAGGGACGTTGCTCCTTGATGAAATCAGTGAAATCGCCCCTTCTCTCCAGGCGAAACTCTTGCGGGTGCTCCAGGAAGGTGAGATCGACAGGGTCGGGGGCAAGTTTTCCAAACCCGTGGATGTGCGCGTCATTGCCACCACAAATCGCGACTTGGAGGAAGAGATTGAGAAAGGGAATTTTCGATTGGATCTCTATTATCGACTCAGTGTCGTGCCCCTGAAGATTCCTCCTCTCAGAGAGCGCCAGAACGATGTCGGTCCCCTGGCGGACTTCTTTTTGAAAAAGCACGGGGAACTGAACGGCGAGCAGCCCAAGAAGCTGTCCGGGCAGGCCGAAGAACTTCTGAAACAGCAGGACTGGCCGGGAAATGTCCGGGAACTGGAAAACCTCATGGAACGTGCCACACTCCTGTTGGAAAGCGACGTTATCGGCCCGGCTGATTTAGATCTGATCATATTTCCCTCCAGCCGAAAATCGTCTCCCAAGACTATGGAGGTGCAATCCTTGCGGGAAATGGAGAAAAAGATGATTTTTCATGCGCTTGAAGAGAACCAGGGCAACAGGACCCATGCGGCCACGATGCTTGGAATCAGTGTGAGGACCCTGCGAAACAAGCTGAATGAATACAAACAGGAGCAAGAGGATGTGTCAAATTATTGACGAAAAGTGGCGGCGTCGCGTCGACAAAATCCATCAGGAGTTCAGACGAACGCGATGCCCGGACGGTAAGGCATTTCCTCCGTTCCGAGTCTTCCAGGCTGCTCTTCTTAATGACTTATCAGCGTGGGATAGCAACTCCCTGCTCATTCTCGACTTGATCGAACTGCGGGTTCCCCTGCTGATAAGTCACGAAGAGAACAGTGCCCTCTCGCCAGACACTCTCGAAAAAGGCTTATCGTCTGGGCATCTCTCCGGCATGGGTCCAATGTCCCACGCGTTGGGGGAAGGGGCTCGTCTGCGGCCGGGAGCCTTGCGTTGTGCTTTGGTACCGCTTTTGCAAGAAACCGGAATACCGGATGATACACAGGAGAATGACCATGAGTGAACAGCTGAGCATGAACAGGAGACTCTTTGACCGGACGATGGGAATTCTCGGCCGAAGCTTGGACTACCGAGCCAGAAATCAGCGGGTTATCGCAAGTAATGTTGCGAACATAGACACACCGGGCTTTCGTCCGAAAAAACTGAAATTCGATGAAGAGCTGCGCAAGGCCGCGGAAAAGGAACAGGTCCATCTCACGAGAACCAACGGGAAACATCTTCCCAGTCTGCAGCAATTCAGCATGGCAGGGGAACAACCCTTTGAACTCGAAACGGAGCCCGAGTCAACGGGGGGAGATCATTCGCTGGATATTGATAGGGAGATGGCAAAAATGGCCAAGAACAACCTCTTGTATGACGCGACGGTCAAAATGCTGTCCAAGAAATTCAGCCTCTTGAAAGAGGCAATTGCGGGAGGGAGGTAATCCGTATGGGATTAATGAAAGCGATTGATATTGCCGCAAGTGGGATGGCAGCCCAAAGAGAGCGGGTCAATGTGATATCCATGAATCTTGCCAACGCAAATACGACGCGTACCGCGAACGGCAAACCGTACCGACGAAAAACGGTTATTTTCGAGACCAGCAGCGTTCCTCAATCCTTTGAGGAAGCAATGAAAAGTGCTGAAGACGGACGGGAGGTATACGGAGTAAAGGTCAAAGGCATTGTGCCGGTCTCCGGGGAGTTCAGAAGAGTCTTTGATCCCTCAAATCCTGATGCGGACAAGCAGGGGTACGTATACCTGCCGAACGTGAATCTGGTTCAGGAAATGGTGTCGATGTTGAACGCCAACCGTGGCTACGAGGCCAATGCCGCTGCCATCAGAACGGCGAAAGGAATGGTTCTGAAAACACTGGATTTATTCCAATAGGAAAGGACCGGGGGCAATAGATGAACGGAATAAGACAAGTGGGAGGAATGGATCCTCTTCCGAACACGCAAAAATCGCAGTCGACCAAGAGTGGTGCCGGCTTCGCGGACACGTTGAAACATTTCGCCGCGGATGTGAATGATCAGCTTCAGAAAGCAGATCGACAAATGGAGGAGTTTGCGGTGGGACAAAGGAGTGATCTCCAGGACGTTGTGGTTACCTCGGAAAAGGCGGATCTCTCTTTCAGACTTCTGCTCCAGGTACGGAACAAGCTCCTCGATGCCTATCAGGAGATCATGCGGATGCAGGTGTAGACCAGAAACTGAGACTCGCGGCTGGAGACTGGACGAAGAAGAGTGAAGTGCCCTTGAAAATAAGAGGCACATCGAGAAGCGCTCGGTTCAATATCCGGTATCGGGCAGAGAGTACCTGATGAAGAGGTCATTCAATGGCAGAAAACGACAGCAACGGATTCGGACAGCTCATGCAGGTTTTTCGGAGCCTCCCATTGGCAAGAATGATCACCTTGGCGGTGATTTTAAGCCTGGTGGCGGGTGGGTTCATCGCCCTTGTCATCTGGACGAACAGGCCAGACTACCAGATCCTGTTTTCCAACCTGGATGCCAATGATGCTGGCCGCATCGCGGAAAAGCTGAAGTCCAAGAAAGTCTCTTTTCAACTGGAAGACGGGGGACACGCCATCATGGTGCCGGCAAACCAGGTCTATCAGCTCCGACTGGATCTGGCGAGCCAGGGACTCCCCAAAGGTCGGAACGTGGGTTTTGAGATTTTTGACAAGCTCCCGTTCGGCACCACCGAATTCGTACAGAAACTCAAGTATCAGGAGGCTCTCCAAGGGGAACTGGCGCGAACAATTATGGACTTCGATTCCGTGGCCCAGGCCAGGGTCCACATCGTGCCTGCGGGTGATTCGCTCTTTGTGGAGCCCGAAAATAAGGCCACCGCCTCCGTAGTTCTTCGTTTGCAGCCGGGGCGTACCCTTGACCGCCGACAGGTGCAGGGGATCATCAATCTCGTTGCCTGCGCTGTGGAGGGCCTGAAGCCGGAAAATGTCACCCTGGTCGACATGGACGGGGGACTTATCTCCGGAGGTAAAGGGGAAGATACCGGGGCGGAATTGAGTTCCTCGCAGTTTGAATACCGGAGAAGGCTTGAAAAAAGCCTGGAGAACAGGATCCTGACCATGCTTGAGCCCGTAGTGGGGGCCAACAAGGTTGTTGCCAAGGTCTCTGCGGACGTTGACTTCAAGCAGGTGCATATATCAGAGGAGTCCTATGATCCGGACAACGCCGTGATCAGGAGTGAGCAGCGGCAAAAGGAGGTGACCAGCGCCAGTGAAGGCAAGCCGTCGGGATCTCCGGACCTGAAGTACGATGTTTACCAGACC
>CAZEGG010000005.1:0-27338 GCA_964511755.1 uncultured Desulfobacteraceae bacterium
CTTAATTACGGGATGTTAAGTGATATTTGACAACTTTGCGTTACCGGAACATCCGATGTAAAGGAAAACAAGAATCTTATAAAGCAAGTATATGAAGCAGTAGGTGACGGCTGGTATTGTATATTGGACTTTGACTTTCTCGGATTAGTGGAAAGGTCGTCAAGTCCGACAGGAATTTTGGACCTTTTGCCGGACCAAGGAAAAAGGCAAGCCGAACAATGGCGAAAACATCAAACTCCCAAGTCGAAAGTATTTAGAAGGATTGATAATTGGCTACAAGAAATTGCATTGCCACCTATGCCTTTATTCGAACAAGAGAGTGAGTGGCAGGAATTTGGGAAGGTCACGTATTGGATGGGCTTTATAGGGCAGGAAGAGCGCCTATATGGATGTCTTGATTGGACTGTTTTGCATCAAGCTGTTGAAAGTCTGTCTTTGGAGAGTCTGGCAATTTTAATTTACGGGTTATGGCAAACACTTTCAAGTACCGAGCCTTTTACTCAATGGTACAAAGAGGTCCGCTCCCAGTTGTTGGAGCGCTATCGAATAGAAACAAATAGTCCATATGTTGAAGAACGGGATATGGTCATTCGCGCACATTTTGTTGTGCCTTTGGAAGAGAGTGAGACTGAACAATCAGGGATCTCAAATAATGCCCAAGAAAACCGGTTCCATTTTATGGCAATTCGGCACGTACAGTTTCTGGCACAACTATTCCCAGACTGTATTGGGTATGGATGTCAGGGGTATGGGCATCAGGTTTTCGATTTTTATACGCAGGACGATACAGCGAAAACTAAGATCGAGCCTTGGTATTTGACACCCGATTGGGTGACACAAGTCAATAGAACGGCGCGCATTCTCGCGTCTCATCTTTTCAGACCACCGACATGGAAGGATTACATTGCGCAAGTATTTGGGCTGCGAACGAATACAGTCCTACTGCTAAATGAGTTGTGCAAAGGACTGGTAAGGCATTTCCGCAGCAAAAAACCTATTCAGCAGCTTGCGAGAATCCTCGATACAAGGCAGTGGAAAGAATGCACCTCACATATTATGAAAATGCCTGGCCTGCCATTAGAAGCGCTTGACAGTTTGGGGTATACGGAAGAAACAATAAAAGGTAACCCTTTCGAAAAACGATCTGGTTCCAAAGAACAATTTATCGTCTCTACTTACTTGATGCGCTATCAAGTATATTTGCAGACGAAAAGTGATTTCTTTCGCGGGTTGAGTAATTTTTTGGAGCAATCCTCACACTTATTGGTTGCGCATACTTTTCTTGGTAAAGCTAAAACAACCGAGGATCGTCTTAGACTTGAGCAGACTATTCATGATCTAAATCTTAAAGTCGATAGACCGTTTCTCCCTGGCTACAACCTAGGCGAAGCGCTAAAAGTTCTGCCAAAATACCAATTTTGCTTCCGAAAACATTTCTCAGGTCTATTAGACAAAGAGGAGCTATACAATTTAGAAAAGAGGGAACTCCAAACATTTCGTGCTTTATGGACACTATGGTTCTTTTTCGTTACTCAGCCATCGCGGTATATGCAAATGCCGGGAAAGACAGCGCGGACCTTACTTGATAGTCGAATTCAGGCGACCCGCAAGAGCATTGAAAGCGCATTAAGAAAGGCTTCGACAGAAAAACTGCAGTTTTGTTGCTTGGGTGACTCCGTGCAATTTGAAGCTGGACCGGCGCTTTGGATAACCGCGGATGGTGAGAATCCTCTTGTTGTTTATTCTCAACCCGAGGAGCTGTTCATGCTCATAAAAGATTCTCTGGGTGATATTGAGTTACATTCACTTGAGTATTTTGCTCTTGAATCCCAGTGGCAACATTTTGTTATCGTCCCGATATGTGGGGGTAAGTTATTGGATAAGCATGCATGGGCTCTACCGGTCTATCAATTTGTCAGCGAGTTGAACCAGAATGGAGGATTGAGTCCCATTAACTTGGTTCCTCGACCAATTGAACACGAAGTTCTGGATCGCTTGGGGCTGGAACTGTGGGAACCTGCATTACTGGGTGGTCCGACTGAATTTGTACAAAACGCAGCTAGTTTGCAACTACGCCTTCGGCACCTGGTACAAATAGGAAACCTTCCAAATTTGGGTGAAACTGGAACTCAAATGATTCGATCCTACTTCGACAAGCTGAAAGAAGAGGTTAGTGTGAATCTTCAGCAAGTGATTGAGAAAGCTGGAATACTGGTATCTCAGTTCGATCAAGTGAGTAGTACATATCGTGAGGCACCCGCATTCGAATACTTGCAGCTGGCTACTGATCAATTGCGCGAGATTTATGATAAATTAATCCCTGATGGACTTGAAAATGGTCAAGTAGCTATATCAATTCAGGCTTTGAGAAAGTGGGAGCATGAGGTATCGTCCGTTCTGGGAGAGATATTCATAACTTACCTGCTTTGGTGTGGTTATATTCTCAATATGGATGTTCATCTTAGAAGAGATCAAAGACAACCAGAGGAAAAAGGGTCAGACCTAATTTAATTGATGCCGCGCCGCAACGCCTGATATGTCTAAATCATGCCAGGAAACACTCGCCTCATTATTCGCAATACATGCGATCGTTTCATACAGCACGGACAACCGCTAGGGTGCGTGGAGATTGGGGCGCTCTTTGTCTTCTGCGTCGCGTTAGGATTCAACGGATAGAGGGTTGGGAAAGCGAAGATATGACACCGACAGGCCGCAATCATGACATATAAAGGTCACCTGCCAACTTTGGTTTCGTGAAGTTGTCAGGGTGGATAGCGATGTCTTCCAACGTTTGACCCTAAAAGAGTCTTTTTCACTGGCGCGTACGAGATGGATGTATACTAGGAGATAATAGAGTGCATCCAAAAATCCAGAAATGGGGGAACAGTCAAGGGGTTCGCCTCTCCAAGAAGCTACTGTCAGATGCACAGCTTGGCATCGGCGATGAAGTGGATATCAGTGTAAAAGAGGGCTCCCTGATAGTTGCTCCTGCAAAACGAGTACGCGGCAGGCACAAACTTGAGGATCTCGTGGCGCGCATTCCAAAAAATTACCAAGCCGCTGAAGTGGACTGGGGAAAGATGCCCGCATCTATTGACACAGATCGACAAACCTCCAAGTTCAGCAGAACAAAAGGGCGGGCTGCTGACTAAATCATTGCCTTGACAGAGAGGTAGAATGATGTATAATACCAATGTATACATTATCGGAGGTTGGAGATGGTCCGAACACAGATATACTTGACAGAACATCAACGTGATGAACTGGCCGCTATGGCGAAATCCGCCGGGAAAAAACAGAGCGAACTCATACGCGAAGCCATTAATCGGCTTATCAATCAGTCCGGAAGCAGTCATAGGGAATCGGTGCTTCGTGACGCAGCCGGCGTCTGGAAAGATCGTACAGATCTCCCTGATTTCAAGTCAATTCGCGCCGAATGGGATAGGAACTAATTATGGCGAAGCCGATCCTCCTGGACACGGATGTTCTGATTGATTTTCTTCGGGGCTATAGCGAGGCAGTGTCCCTCATTAACGAATATAGTGCTCGCATTATTTTGTCATCGATCGTTGTAGCGGAGTTGTTTGCTGGAATAAAAGGAGATGCGGAACAGGCTGTTTTGGAAAACTTTGTATCCCTTTTCCGCGTTATCCCTGTAGATACTGAGATCGGGAAAGCCGGAGGTCTCTACAAGCGCGATTATGGTAAATCACATGGCGTTGGCCTTGCGGATGCCATCATGGCTGCGACTGCGGAAGCCGAGAACGCAGAATTAAAAACTCTCAATGCCAAACACTATCCTATGTTAAAGGACCTGAGACCAGCCTACAAAAAATAGATGCTGTCGTAGAATTGAACGGGGACCCGCCTTTCACGCTGCCGCGTTCCAGGCTACAAGGTTAATTGCGCTGTTATATACTGCTGTGTCGTCTCAAATCGCTCCTCGTAGTTCCCGCTTCGCTTCCGATTACTTGACCGGGCCCTGAAGAATATATATTATGCTGAGTCAGCATGGCCGGGCCGTGTTGCACTCTTGAACGTTACGATTTGAGCCGGGGAGGCAGACTATGGGAAAAAGATTTCTTGTTGCGCTTGATTATTCGGAAAATGCCGCCAGGGCCGTTGACTTTGTGGCAAAAACCTTCAGTACGGATCATGAGATCATCCTTTTCAGTGTGATCCCGAGTACGGCAGCCGTATGCGAATTGCAGGGGGACAGTCTTATCCCGACCTTCACCGAACAGCAGGAGGCATTCTGCCAGGTGGAGGCGGAAAAGAAAATGGCGCTTGAAACGGCACTGGAGAGGGCCAGGCAGCTTCTCCTTGAGGCGGGATTTCCCGAGGAAAATGTCCAGGTGAAGACAAGTGCCCAGAAGAGGGGCGTGGCCAGAGACATTGTTGAAGAGGTGGAGCAGTGCCGGGCCGACATGCTCGTTATGGGAAGACGAGGTATCTCGGGCTTTAAGGAATTCTTCCTGGGGAGCGTATCTCAGAAAGTCCTGCAGTTATGCAAGGAAACGTCGGTCCTTCTGGTGCAGTAGGAAACGCACCCCTTATCCAAGGGTGTCTCGCAGCCATTCGTGGATAGGCAACATGTCTTTGAAGCCTGAGAAGGCATAGTCAATGATCGCAGGGGAGAAGAATTCAGACGGAATCTCCTGTTCCTTCATGGCTGTAAGGCCGTTGTGGAGGAGCAGTTCGGCCCGTTCGTGGCCGGCATCGAAGCCGCGCGGCACCTTTTTGTAGTGTTTTACACCGATGAGGTACCCCTTCCCGGAAACCCGGGAAACCGCACTTGCCAGTCTCCTGCCATGTTTCTTGTCGACGACTGCTTCCCGGTAGGGATTCAGGAGCTGCGGACTGAACAGGTACATGCCGGTTCCCAACATCAGTTTCCCGTCGGCAACGTGAAAATAGAACCCGGAACATTCCATCCTTTTCCGCTTCCCTTCCCAGAACCAGATCCCCAGGTTGGTCTTGTACGGGCGCTTGTCTCTGCTGAAGCGGGTGTCCCTGTTGATCCTGAAAAGGCTCTGGTTGACCTTGGGGACGGCCTGGATACCGGGGGCGATGGTTCGGAGTCTTTCCCCCATATCAAGGACAAAAGTCCTGGCAGGCTCCATCACGAACTGTTCATATTCTTTTCTGTGCGCGTCAAACCATTCCTTTTGGTTGTTCTTCTTGAGCCTTTCGAAAAACGTGACCATCTCCCCTGAAAACCCGCAAAACGCTGACATGTCATGCTCCTCTTTCAGATGACGGCAGGATCATTTTCTTACAGCGGATGATGGCAGATTTTTCGTCCGGATTAAAGGGAAATGTATTTGAATCACTCTCCGGAAATCGAAGCGGATGAAAACAGGAAGAACGGAAGTACCTCAGGGGGAGATGGTGGATTTAGGTTTTTATTGACACGTGATGCGTCATTTGATATATGAACATATACGCAGATAACCACCGGAGTCTGCAAACATGGGGAAAAACGTGTATTCGAATGATGATATGTGCGGTGTTCGCTGCGTCCATACGGAACGTGTGGATCAAGCGAAAAGGGAAGCGATCCCGCAAAAAGAGATAGAGCGCCTTTCCCTGACGTACAAGATCCTCGGTGATCCCACCCGGCTGCGGATAGTGATGGCCCTGGGGAGCGGGGAAATGTGCGTCTGTGATCTTGCAGCCTTTATCGGGGTAAGCGAATCTGCCGTGTCCCACCAGCTCAGGCGTCTGAGAGATCTTGCTCTCGTCAAGTCCCGCCGGGATGGACAGATACTTTACTATTCACTCGACGATAATCATGTGGCCGATCTCCTCAGGATCGGGCTCGGGCATATACGTGAGTGACGCACAGATTGGGAGCTAATCAGGAATGAACATCTTGTCTGGAATTGTCAGTGAGGCCTGGCACATGCTGCTGGAGTCTTCGGTGTACATAGTGTTCGGTCTGGTGGTCAGCGGTCTCCTCCGGGTCTTCTTGAGCCCCGGCGCCGTGGCCAAACACCTTGGCCGGGGGCGTTTCAGCTCGGTGTTCAAGGCCGGATTTCTGGGGATCCCTCTCCCTCTGTGCTCCTGTGGTGTGCTGCCTGCGGCCGTATCTTTGAAAAAGCAGGGCGCGAACACGGGCGCCACCACTGCGTTTCTCATCTCAACCCCGGAATCGGGCGTGGATTCCATTGCCATCAGCTATGCGCTTCTCGATCCTATCCTCACCATCGCCCGACCGGTGGCTGCTTTTTTTACCGCGGTGGCTGCGGGGGTCATGGAAAATATCTTTCATAAGGATGATTCGGGAGAGGGAGCACTCCCTGACCCAAGCTGCACGGTGGACGGTTGCTGTGACGGACTCGATTGCCCTCCCGAAGCACATGCCCATCACCATACCTTTCTTGCCAAGGTGACGGCAGGCATGCGGTATGCCGGGACTGAGGTCTGGGAGGACATGGCTTCGTGGTTCTTTCTCGGTCTTTTGCTCGCGGGCCTCATCACTGCTGTGGTTCCGGGGGACATCATGACCCGGTATCTTGCCGGAGGATTCTCTTCGCTTCTCCTGATGCTTGCGGTGGGCATTCCCCTCTACATCTGTGCTACTGCCTCCACACCTGTGGCGGCGGCCCTTATACTCAAAGGAGTCAGTCCCGGCGCGGCACTGGTTTTTCTCCTGGCTGGTCCCGCAACTAATGTCACATCTCTCAGCGTCCTGCTCGGGGCCCTTGGACGGCGCGCGACGGCAATCTACCTGGGAACCCTGGTTGTTTTTACCTTGCTGTTCGGTTTTCTTTTAGATAAGTTCTACATGCATTCAGGTATTTCCGCGACAGCGGTCATTGGGCAGGCGAGGGAAATTATTCCCCTATGGATGCAGTGGGCCGGGGCGTTCCTGCTTCTTGTCATCTCGGTGAGGCCTCTTTCGAGAACTTTTGTTTCGTGGATCCGGCGTGGCAATTCGGGAAAACAGGCCGATCCATTGACGGCTCCGTGCACCGGATCAACGTGAGGTTGCCCCTCCGGCCCGGTTCGGCCCATCCAGGAGAGAAAAGCATGATAGAGCTGAATGAAGAACAACGGATGATCCTCGACACCGTAAGGAATATGGCCCGGGAGAAGATCAAGCCGAGGGCGGCTGAGATCGATGAAAAGCAGGAATTTCCCTGGGATACGGTAAAACTGTACACGGAAAACGGCCTTCTCACGCCGCTTCTCCCGGAAAAGTACGGGGGCATAGGGGCCGAATATCTCCTTTTCTGCATGATCATAGAAGAAATCGCCAAAGTCTGCGCCTCTTCGGCCCTGATCCTCATCGCCCAGGCAGACGGCATGCTCCCGATCCTGATGGGGGGAAGTGATGAATTGAAGGAAAGGCTCCTGCCGGGGTTTGCTTCGGGCAAGCTGGCGGCTTTTGCGGCCACCGAACCCGGTGCCGGGTCGGATGCTCTGTCCATGAAGACCCGCGCGGTCAGAGAGGGAGACCATTACGTCATCAACGGTCAGAAGTGTTTTACCACCAATGGGAGCGTGGCGGATGTCATCAGCCTGTATACCTATACCGATCCCGAGAGGAAGTTCAAAGGGATGACGGCATTCGCGGTGGAAAAAGGCTCGAAGGGCCTCTCCTACGGCAAGAATGAAAACAAGATGGGCATGCGGGGATCCATCAATTCGGAGCTCTTTTTCGATGACATGATCGTGCCTGCGGAGAACAGGATCGGCGGGGAAGGCGAGGGCGCCGTCAACATGATGGCCGCGCTGAATACCAGCCGCGTTTTTGCCGCTTCCCAGGCCGTGGGCCTTGCCCAGGGCGCCATTGACGAGGCGGTTGCATACGCGAAACAGCGGGTGCAGTTCGGACGGCCCATCGCAGGCCTTCAGGCCATTCAGTTCATGCTCGCCGACATGGCGGCCAATACGGAGGCGGCACGCCTGTTGACGTATCAGGCAGCCACATGCCTGGATAAAGAGGACCAGCGTCGTGCTTCCCAGACCTGCGCCATGGCCAAGTTCATTGCGTCCGACACCGCCATGAAGGTTACCACGGACGCAGTCCAGGTGATGGGAGGGTATGGATACATGAAGGATTTCCCGCTGGAAAGGATGATGCGGGACGCCAAGCTTATCCAGATCTACACCGGCACCAACCAGATCATGCGGCTGGTGACGGCCCGTGAATTGTTGAAGGATTGAAAGGACAGGTTTTGGGAAATTCAGCTGAAAAACCGTCCGGACCCTTCTCCTTTCCCATGGTGGACTTGCCGCCGGGCGAAGAAGAAGGGATGAAGAAACCGGATCTCCATCAGCCTTTTATTACCGGGCTGCTCAATACGGACATTGGTCAAGTACCCCGGGTGTCGTCCTCACTGAACAGCAGGGACAGATGGGGGACCTTCAAGGCGAGGTGGGGAATAGGGCGCATGCACTACACGGTGGACCCCGGACTGTATGCCCTGGGTACCCCCGACGAAAGTTCCCCCGTACTGGTCACGGCCAACTACAAGATGAGTTTTGACCGGCTTCGCAGGTCGCTGCCCGGAAGGGACGCATGGATTCTTGTTTTGAATACGGGGGGCATCAATGTGTGGTGTTCAGCGGGCAAGGGCACCTTCGGGACAAGGGAGCTGGTACAACGCATTGACTTCTGCGACCTTTCAAAAGTGGTAAAACACCGGACGGTCATCCTGCCCCAGCTTTCGGCCCCCGGGGTAGCCTCTCACAAGGTCCGGGAGTTTTCCGGGTTCAAGGTCATATACGGCCCCATCCGCGCCGAGGATCTCCCTGCTTATCTCGACAGCGGGATGCGGGCGACACCCGGCATGCGGATCAAGAAATTTCCGCTCCTGGAGCGTCTGGTCCTGATTCCTGTCGAGCTTGTAGAAGCAATGAAGATCTACGTTCTCATCCTGCCGCCCCTCCTTTTCCTGGGAGGACTTGGCGGCCCCGGCGGATTCTGGTATAATCTATATCATTACGGTATCTTTGCGGCCGGGGCCTTCCTGGCTGCAATCTTTGCCGGTGCTGTGCTGACACCCCTGCTGCTTCCCTGGCTGCCGGGCCGAGCTTTTTCCCTCAAAGGAATGTGGCTGGGGCTCGTTACAGCGGCGTTTCTGGTGTATTTCCGCTGGCAAGGATCAGAGACGCCGGCCGGTTACATGGAACTTGGAGGATGGTGCCTTCTGGCCCCCGCTGTGGCGGCCTACCTGGGCATGAACTTTACGGGGGCTTCCACCTACACATCCCTCTCGGGGGTCAAGAAGGAGATGCGGCGGGCCGTGCCCCTGGAGATCGGAGCCGCAGCCGTGGGCCTGGGTCTCTGGATCACATCCCGGTTTGTCGCGTGAGGAAAGAAAGGTCATGGGTAAACTCATCTATCTGAAAAACGTGGTTACCCTGGAACTGGATGAGGAAAAATGTGTGCGGTGCGGTATGTGTCTCGTGGTCTGTCCTCATGCAGTTTTTGGGATGAGCGGCGGCAAAGCCTATATCGAAAAACGGGATGCCTGCATGGAATGCGGGGCCTGCGCCCAAAACTGCCCTGCTGAAGCCATAACCGTGGAAGCCGGGGTGGGCTGTGCATCTGCAGTGATCAATGCGGCATTGGGAAAGAAAGGCGCATCCTGCTGCACCCTGGATTAGCCCGGGCAGAAAGCGGTTCGGCAAAAGCAGACCGGTCCTGTTTCTCAAGGCATGGCGCCGTATTTTTTCAGTTTCTTGTGCAAGGTCCTGCGCGTGATTCCCAGACGCCGGGCTGCCTCGCTCTTATTCCCCCCTGCCGATTCCAGGGTCTGAAGTATGCTGGCCTTTTCCACTTCCTCGAGGGGAAGGTCTGCGGGAAGGGCCTGGGCCGGCAGTTGGGGAGGAGCAGATCCCACCTGTTCGACTATCGCGGGCGGGAGGTCGGATTCGTCCACATAGTCGGCCCGCGACAGGACCACCATCCTTTCAACTGCATTCATTAATTCGCGGACATTCCCGGGCCAGTCATAGCGCAGGAGATGATCCATGGACCGGGGAGTGTATCCCTTGATTGCCTTCCGGTTCTTTTCGGCGAATGTCTTGAGAAAGTGCTGGGCAAGCAACGGGATGTCGTCTCTCCGTTCCCGCAACGGAGGCATGTGCAGGGTTACCACGTTGAGCCGGTAGAACAGGTCTTCCCGGAACCTGCCCGCGGCGATTTCTTCTGCCAGATCCTTGTTCGTAGCCGCAATGAGGCGCACATCAACCCTGATCACCTCTTCACCGCCCACCCGCGCAAATTCCCTTTCCTGGATGACGCGCAGCAGTTTGACCTGCATGGAGAGCGGCATCTCGCTCACTTCATCCAGAAACAGACTCCCATGGTCCGCGAGGCTGAACTGTCCCTCTTTCCGGCGGTGGGCCCCGGTAAAGGCGCCTTTTTCGTGGCCGAAGAGCTCCGATTCGAGAAGCGTCTCGGTCAGGGCTGCACAGTTCACCTTGACGAAGGGGCCCATTTTCCGTTCGCTGTTGTAATGGATGGCCCCGGCGATTAATTCCTTCCCGGTACCTGATTCTCCGGTGATGAGCACGGTTGCCTCCGAAGGGGCGACCTGGGCTATGGTCTCGAAAAGGCGGACCATTCCGGGACTGTTCCCGATGATGTTCTGACGGTCGAATCTTTCTCCCAGGCTTTCTTTCAGGAGCCGGTTTTCTTCTTTCAGGTGTGTATGGTCCATGGCCCGCTCCATGGTGAGACGGAGCACATCAAAGTCGAGCGGCTTAGTAAGATAATCATAGGCGCCCTTTTTCAGGGCCTCGACCGCCGTTTCAACAGACGAATAGGCGGTCATGATGATGATGGGGATGGCGGGATTGTGGGTCTTGATCTCGGAAAGGGCCTCCAGGCCTGATACCGTGATCATGCGGATATCCATGAGCACGAGGTCGAACGGAGTTTCCCTCGCCATTTCAATGGCACCGGCGCCGTCATCCGCCTCGGACACGGTGTAGTTCCACCCGGAAAGGAGGGTTTTCAGCATGGTCCGATGACCCCTGTCGTCATCTACCACCAGGACCGTATTCTTCGCGCTCATTCGTCATCTCCTTCGACTGGAAAAGAGAGGGTTACGGTTGTGCCTTTCCCCACGGCACTTTCCATGTGAATCTCTCCTCTGTGGGATTCCATGATTTTGTGGACAATCGCAAGGCCGAGACCGGTTCCGGAAGGCTTTCTCGTGAAGTAGGGATCAAACACATGGGTCAGATCCTCTTTTGAAATGCCCTTGCCGGTATCGGTGATTGTGATCTCAACAATGCCGGGCCTCTTCTGCCGGACACCGACGGTCAGGGTTCCCCCCTCTCCCATGGCCTCCAGGGCGTTGAGAAAGACGTTCAGGAGAACCTGTTTTATCCTGTCCGGATCAAGGCTCACCCTTTTTTCCAGCGGAGGACCCTCCAGACTGACCCGGATCTTTTTTTGCGCGGCATCCCCTTCCACCAGTCTCAGTGCCTGGCTGACCAGTTCCTGGATGTCGGTAGGTTCTTTTTCAATGCTCACGGGCCGGGCAAATTCCAGGAGTTGGCCGATAACCCGGTTGAGCCGCTCGACTTCCTCTATCATGATGTCGGCCGTTTCCTGATCGGCCGGAACATCCTTGTACCGCTCCTTGAAATAGGTGGCAAATCCCTTTATGGAACTGAGAGGATTCCGTATCTCGTGTGCAATCCCCGCGGCAAGTTTGCCAAGGGACGCAAGGCGTCTGCTCCTCTCGACTTCGATCTTGAGGTCCTGGATCTCGCTCAGATCTCTGAAGAGAACAATGTATCCCAATGATGCACTTCCATCCTCCTTAAGTGCTGAAACGATGATGTCCATGGGAACCACTCTTCCGTTCCGGAAAGCACATTCCATCTCTTTTTCAACGATCTTGTTTTCAGCCCTGTACTCCGCTACCAGAGACCACAACTCGCGCGGAAGTATATCGCCCGCATTTCTCCCGAGCACCTCGGCTGCGGAGAGTCCCGCGATTGTCTCGGCAGTCTGGTTGAAAGAGACGATCCTGCCTTCGCCGTCGATGAACAGGAGCCCGATGGGCATATTCTCCACTACGCTGTCCGAGAAGGCCTTTACCTTTGTCAAGGCGGTCCGTGCAGTGCGATAGGCCTGGGTAAGGAAGAGGAAAAATATGCCCACGAAGCCTATAAGGAACAGGATCACTGCCATCATAATGGAGTGAAGGGTATCGGCCTTCCTGGCAGCTGCAACGGATTTCATGTCCAGACCCACAAAAATGATTTCCGAAGAGTCGCTGCCGTACCGGCCTCCCTGCATACGAGGTTGGGCCGAGGAATCCCGGGGAAACATCCGGTTGAATCCCCGGAACCGTCCCCACATAGGCAGGAAGCCCTGGAAGACCTCGAAAATGTGCTTCCCGTCCGGCTCTTTTACCTCGCGCCACTCCACCTTCCTGGATTGGGAAATCTGTCGGAGATCCATGCCCCTTCCATGGACTGATCCAATTTTATCGGGGTCGTTTGCCGCAAGGATAGTTCCGTTCGTGTCTGTCACGATCAGGTAGACGATATCAGGCTGCCGGGCGGTTTCCATCAGGAGCCTCTGGAGGCGAAACTGTCCTCCTCCCATCCCCATCATGCCCATCATCCCGGTCCTGGCGCCGGCTTCAAAAGAGCGTATCAGCGCTGCCCCATTCTGGACCATCAGCTCAGTGACGAATTTCTTTTCCCTGTCCAGATTTTCGTGGGTCCAGAAAACCAGGATTGGTGCGAGGATAATGACCGAGCCCACCAGGATCCACGGCGGAATGCGAAACCATTCTCTTTTTTTCTTTTCTGTTGATTTCATAAAAATCTTTTCTAGCAAAATGAGTACCAGTCGCCGGTCAAAATGTACGTGCGGTTCATTCTTCTACTTACACGTATCCCTAAATACGATGGCGTATCCGAATTGGACAATTTCCTGTCACCGCAAAGCCGCAAAGTTCGCAAAGAAACTGATTTTTTCCTTTCCGCTGAGACGCCGGAAAGGGAAAAGAAATAGGCCCGGTCCTGAGGCGGTCCCGTTGGCACACATGCTGCGCATCTTCAAGTCGGATATTTTTTAGCCATATACAGATGATTCATGGATACAAAGTATCCAACACTTTTCCATATCTGGCAAGAAGGAATGCCTTTTTCGGCCCAGGAAAAGAAAAGAATCAAGGTAAATCAACTTGTTATTGCAGGCTGCTATTGCTATGGCATGCCCCTTGCTCTTTAGGGAGGCCAAGTGCGCAACAAAAAATTCCATTGAGGAGGATAGATCATGAAAAAGACAATATCAATTCTGGGAGCACTTCTTTTGGTAGCGGCAATTGCCTATCCCGTTCTCGCCTGGGGTCCGGGAGGGGGCTGGGGCGGAATGCACCGGGGCATGGGATGGGGTTACGGTCCCGGAAATTGCTGGAATAACGGGGGTGGGTACGGATATAATAATCTCACCCAGGAACAGGCAGCAAAACTGGATCAGCTGAGGCAGAATTTTTTCAACGATACCATGCCTATTCGGAATGAACTCTGGAACAAATATAGTCAACTGAACACCGAATTAACCGCGGCAACCCCCGACAGGGCTCGGATCACGACATTGCAGAACGAAATCAATGACCTGCGGGCAAAGCTCTCCCAAAAACGTCTGGATTTCAACCTGAAAACCAGGAAGATAGCGCCGAATACCGGCCTGGCACAGGGTTACGGCCCCGGTTATGGGTGGGGCATGATGGGCTACGGCCGTGGCTACGGAAACCACATGTATGGGTCCGGTGGATACGGCGGCTGCTGGAATTAACAACCACGATGAGGGGGCGGAAGGACTGTTCCGCCCCTTACCCACCTCCAAATTATCCCCTCATCTAACTCTCCTTCTTGGATTCTTCCGGTTGAAGGATAACTTCAGGCAATTTCAAGCTACGGGATCGAAGCCATTTCTGAGCGTCAAGGTACCCAAAAACCGGAAGAACCCCTGCATTCCCGGAAATGCGATTCCGGACGGGCTTAATCCTCGACAAGACGAGATGTGCAATGTATCCTACGGGCAGAAAAAAGGGTGGGAGATGACATGTTTGACTTGGACAGTGTCGCCCGACAGGTGAATCGCAATTGCCGCATTTCCGATTCCTCCCACGCGGGTTTATACTCTATTTGCGGCCTGGCAATGCGGCTGCGGGATCTCTACAAGTGGGAAAACAGTCTTGCTCCATGGGTGGAAGACGAATCATCCCGGGTACTGGATTGGATCGGAAGACAGGAAGATACCTGGAACGATCTTGCCGAAGAAGAGTTCAGTGCAATAACCATTTCGGGGCGGGAATATGACCCGCTGGATGTGAAGCATATCAACCGCGTCCTGGAAACCCATGGGTACTATTACGGGGCAGGATATGTCCACAGCATGAAGCCCTCTTTTTTTCTGGCTGTTCTGGAAGAAAAGAGACGGATTGGAAGCCATCCCGTACGCGTACTGGGCCGTGAGTTGGCCCGGGACCTGGTAACCATCCCTGCCCTTTCTCGGGACGGTTCCATAATTATACGAAAGGCGGCTGCGAAAGTCTTCTTCTGGGACCAGATGTTCTACGTGAAAAAATCAGGACGCCAGGCGCTTCGTTTTGCCCTCGAAAAATATGGTATCGAGGATGATTTGCATGCGTTGCGCCCTCACCTGGACCGGGTCCTGGAAGCGGAACTGGACAGATACATCTATCACGAGCTGGGGGAAACAACCGACCGTACATTTGATCGAACCGTCTGGCGCGAGATTATCGCCCGGTTTCCCCATACTCCCATCGAGCTTTTTGTCCGTTGTGTCAAGGACCTCCTGGCGGACACAAACGAACAGGGAACGCTTCCATATATCCTGAAAAATCGAAAACAAGGCATGCTGGGCTTTTACGTTGCTTTTCTCAACAGCCTCACAAGAGAGATCTTTCCCGAGATCGTGGACGGTTTTGGCATTTTCGTGAAGGCAGGAGATTGGGAAGCCATTGAGAGAGCCATATCCAGAGGAAGTTCCACAGCGCGTCGGTTTGCCGGAGAGGTCAGCGATATCTATAGGAGAGGAAAGGAGAAAAACGATATGGAATGGACGGCCAGGACGATGGGAAATGCCGTTCTTGCTCCGCTTGGACTGACAGGGAAAAAGGAGTCAAAGGGATAACAATGATGGAACCCGACCTGGATACCGGGTATCCACTTCCCCGCTCGGGTCCGGAACCGAAAAACGCTTTTACCCACCAAAGACCCGGCATACTAGTGAAATAAACATGTTACGGTGAGTACCACAATGTGGTATATTTCTTGCTTCCTTATAGAAAGAAAAACAGAGGAGGCACTCTCATGGACACATTGACGGAACGCAACAGAGAAACAAAGCCATCGGAAAGAGATCCGGTGTGCGGAATGGACGTAATCCCGGGAAAGACAAAGCTGGTGAGTATTTATGACGGGCACAGTTTCTGGTTCTGTTCCCGGGCGTGCCGGGAAGCCTTTGAAGGCAACCCTAAGAAATACCTGAACAGCAGAACCTCACGCAAGGGATGGTGGGGCCGTTTTATCGACCGTCTCGGCAAGGCGAATAAAGAGGAATTCGGAACAGGCCGGCCGAGCTGCTGCCACTGAATTCTCGCATCCACAAGTTCGATGACGTTGTCGTTACGGTATCTCACCGCGCGCCTGTCCCGCTTCCGGGGCTTGTCCCGTTCGCGGGGCTTCGCTAAAGGCGCAAAGACCGCAAAGTCAACTGCCTTTTCTTTTGCCGCTGAGACGCCGGCAAAAGAAAAAAGGGCGGAAAGGGAAAAAATCTTTTCTTTGCGCACTTTGCGCCTTTTGCGGTAAACACACCTATTCAATTCCGATATGTCATCGTATTATGGATCCATGCACAAAGGGCCAAGGAGAGAAATGCATCCGTTGACGGAACCTGCATATGATGGTATCAATAGCGGAAGTTACTCTTGTCCAAGATCCGTTTCTCTGATCAGGCAGGCAGACGGGCGACTCAGGGATCGGCGGCCTGCCGGCCGTGGAACAGGAGAAGGAACCTCTATTACCGGAAGGAGATGGTCTGATGCGGAAAGAGAAGGATGCCCTCGGAGAGGTGCTGGTTCCTGACGATAAGTATTTCGGAGCGCAAACCCAACGCGCCGTGGGAAACTTTGATATAGGGAGGGAGTATTTTCCCCGCGAGTTCATCCGGGCCCATGCGATCGTGAAAAAGGCGGCAGCCCGGGTGAACAGGGCATTCGGAGCACTGGATGAAAAGCTCGCTGCAACAATTGAGAAGGCGGCGGATGAGGTCATTTCGGGAAAGCTTGACGCGCATTTTCCCCTGGTCATCTGGCAGAGCGGGAGCGGTACCCAGTTCAACATGAACGTGAACGAGGTCATCGCCAACCGCGCCATCGAACTTCTCGGGGGGAGGATGGGCACAAAATCCCCGGTTCACCCCAACGACCATGTGAATATGGCCCAGTCGACCAATGATACCATTCCCACTTCCATGCATATTGCTGCGGTCATTGCACTCGAAGAGCAGCTGCTGCCGGAACTGGACGCCCTGGAGAAGGCACTGGCTGCAAAAGCCGAGGCGTTCCGGGGTATTGTGAAGATCGGCCGGACCCATCTGCAGGATGCCACCCCTTTGACCCTGGGCCAGGAATTTTCCGGGTACGCCGCGCAGGTGAAAGCGGCGGGCGAGGCGATACGGAATTCCCTGGACCACCTCTACGAGTTGCCCATCGGCGGGACCGCAGTGGGAACGGGCCTGAATACCAGAGAAGGGTTCGACCGGATGATGACGGAAGAGATAAGCGCCGTTACCGGTCATCCTTTTCAGGTGGCTCGAAACAAGTTCTCGGGGCTTGCGTCCCATGACGCCCTGGTAGAGGCTTCGGGGTCGTTGAAAATGCTGGCCGCGGCACTGATGAAGATCGCAAATGATATTCGCTGGCTGGCAAGCGGCCCCCGCTGCGGCCTGGGGGAGATCAACCTTCCCGCCAACGAACCCGGCAGCTCAATCATGCCGGGGAAGATAAACCCCACCCAGTGTGAGATGGTGACCCAGGTCGCCTGCCAGGTGTTCGGAAACGACGTCACCATTACCATGGCCGGCTCCCAGGGAAACTTTGAGCTGAATGTCTTCAAGCCCCTGATTGCGTACAATATCCTTCAGTCCATCAATCTCCTATCAGGCGCCTGCAGATCCTTCCGGGAGCGCGCTGCGGCAGGTGTTGAGCCCAACAGGAAGAAGATCGAGCTTCATCTGAAAAATTCTCTCATGCTGGTGACGGCACTGGCCCCGCATATCGGATATGACAAGGCTGCAGAGATCGCCCTTCGGGCATGGAGAGAAGAAAAGACCCTGAAGGAAATCGCACTGGAACAGGATTTGCTTACTGGGGACCAGTTCGACCAGTGGGTACGCCCGGAAGATATGGTCCATCCTTCCAAATAGCGCCAGGGATGCAATCGCCTTTTCGGAGGGCCGTTTCCCTGCTCTTTTCGCCTCTTTTGACTACCTGCCTCTTGAATCAGATGTCTTAAGTCCATATATTGAAGAATATTGATTCCAGGCACTGAGCAGCAATAGAGGAGAGAGAAGCGGAGGAACAGAGTTATGGAGCAAGACCATTTTGACGTCATTATATTCGGGTCAGGGCCGGCGGGACTCCAGGCGGCCATCCATGCTGCAAGGCGGAAAGTCTCGGTCCTCGTCCTGGGCAGGCTTCCGAAAAGCAGCCTCTACCGGGCACATATAGAAAATTTCTGCTGCATCGAGGGAGAGGCGGGAGCGGATCTGTTGAGACAGGCCCGTGCCAAGGCAGAAGAATCCGGCGCGGAATTTCTGGAAGAGGACGTGACGGAATTGGCAAAGGAAGATGATCATTTTGTCGTGAAGGTGGAAAGCAGCCGGATCCTGAGAGCCAAAGCCCTCATTTTTGCCATGGGCATCTCGCGCAACAAACTGGGGCTCAAGGGCGAGAAGACATTTCTGGGTCGAGGGGTAAGCTACTGCGTGGATTGCGATGCAGGCTTCTACAAAGGGGAGTCGGTAGCCGTCATCGGCAACGGAAGCGCGGCGGTAACCGGGGCATTGACCCTTCTTTTCTATGCAAAGGAAGTGCATCTGGTGTGCGAAACATTGGAGGTGGCGGATTATCTGGCTGAAAAGCTGCAGGAGAGCGGCATCCGGATTCACGAGGGGAGAAAAGTCAGGGAGATTGTGGGAAATGAATCAGCAGAGGGATTGCTCCTGGACGACGGGACCAGTATAAAAGCATCGGGCATTTTCATTGAGCTGGGCGCTAAAGGCGCCATAGACCTGGCTGCCTACCTGGGCGTCGCACCTGACAGTGAAACCATGAAATATATCGCCGCCGGCAAGAAGCAGGAAACCAACGTTCCCGGCGTCTATGCGGCAGGTGACATATGCGGTCCTCCCTGGCAGGTGGCAAAGGCGGTGGGAGAAGGCTGCGTCGCTGGTCTGGAGGCTGCTGCGTATGCGAAAAAGGCGTGATGCTCGAAGAGTCCCGCTTTGGCGGGATTCCTTTCCGAGGCTTCGAGCCGGTTCTCTTTGTGGCGCCCTTTCACCAACACTTCAGAAAAGAATTTGCTCTCCGATTTTCCTTTGAAAGGCCGGGTGCTCCTCTTTGAGGCGGCGTCCTTAACTCCATGTTCAAGTGGATACATGTTGCCCACATCGGACAAGGCTTGGATGGGAAGTATCCAATAATCGTGCCTCTCCTGCATCTGACAGTTCAGCCCCTCCTGACGAGACAGCAAAGAAAGCCATGATTCCAAGATGTTAGAGAATACTGTACGGGTTGGCGCGGATTTTGCTCATCTGTCAAGATGGGGGCGCATGGAATGAAAGAGAAGATCGGTATATTGTGCGACACTCCCCGGCGACAAGACCGTGATGGAAGCATAAGGAGTCGATCATGTCAGAAGAGCAAGGCATTGTCGTGAGATTAAAACCCGATGGCATGGCAGATGTGATGACCGAGAAAGGGGGCGGGTGCGAGAGCTGCGGGGCTTCCCATTCCTGCCATGCATTCGGCTCCGGCAGCAAAATGATAACTCGGGCTCGAAACAGGATCGGTGCCCGGGTCGGCGACCAGGTGGCGTTGGAACTCGGATCGGGTCTGTTCGTGAAGAGCGCGGCAGTGGTGTACCTGCTTCCCATTGCGGGTTTTATCATCGGGGCCGCTTTGGGCGCCTCGCTTCACGACGCCGTCGGAATCGGACAGAGGACGGGGGCTGTCCTGTTCGGACTGGGGGGGCTCGGTGTCGGATTCCTGATCACTATCATGCTGTCCAAGTGGACCGGGGTATCAGGCATCCTGACCCCCGAAATAGCAAAGATCATCGGCCGCGGCACGGGTGAGGAAATAAACGTGGAGCTTGATCCGGTCTGCAACATGCTGGTAGACCCGGTCACCGCGGCTGCAAGCTTGGAGTACAGGGGCAGGACTTACTATTTCTGCAACCCGGGATGTAAAGAGCTCTTTTCACGCGACCCCGGGAAATATATTGGATGACCGCACTCGCATGAACAAGATACATGAAATCTGGGAGTCTGAATAAAGGAGAAATATCATGTCAAACAAAAAATATCTGAAAATCTTTGTGTTCGGTTTCTTTTCCGTCCTGTTCCTCAGTCTGCACTCGAACATGGCCTATGCCCGCGGGGGGTATGGCGGCTATGGCGGCTGGGGCATGGGCCCGGGAATGATGGGCGGCTTTGGCATCGGGTGGGGCGGCATTCTCCCCATGCTGCTCTTCTGGGGCGTCATTATTGCAGCAGTTGTGTTTTTCGTTAAATGGCTTGCTCATGGTTCAGGCAAAAGCTCATTCGGGTCATCAAGCGATTCCCGGCCTCTTGAGATCCTCAAGGAGCGCTTTGCCCGGGGAGAGATTCAAAAAGAAGAGTTCGAGCACATGAAAAATGTCATACAATCCTGATGGACAAGACAACTCAGTGCGAACCGGAAACGGGAAGCGAGGACTATCCGAGTCGATCTGTTCCCGGCCAGATCAGGGCCTGGAAAAGGGCGAACAGGAAAATGGGGCAGGATATCACGGAGGATGAGTTCCGCAGTATCAGAAGTCCCTCCGTATTCCCGTCAGAAGACCATGGGCACAAATCCCTGCTTAATGTAATCAGCAATGATACTCCCCACATAGTCCACCTTCAGACCAAACCCTTCAATTTTGTCGGAAATACTCTCCCGTCATCCGATCCTGTGCCCATATTTCCTATCGATCAATTGGATCACACTCTCCACGGAAAGGCCTTCATTCAGTTTTCGGCGGATGAGGTTCTTCTCTTCAAGTGCCCCATGAGGTCTGTCGCATGAGCAGTCGATCAGGGCGGTGTTTCCACATTGCCCGCACGCGCATTCGAACACCGAGGCTACCAGCTGCACCTTGGTCTGCGCAAGGCCGCCGTAAGGAGCGGTTGACGCTGCGTCTGTGACTTCCGTGGTCTGCGACGGTGTCGGCAACATGGCCATCCTGACAATCAGAGCAATGCAAATCAGAACTGCCAGGATTGCAGCAATTTTCCAGTAACGAGCCTCACCGGATTTTCTTGGCTGCGTTCCGTTGCCTCTCGTCCGGGTCTGCTTTTTGGACATATCATTCAACTCCCGTTTCATCAGGTGAATCTTCCTTCGGCACGCACCATGACCGTTACATGAAGATCCACAACGTCATCATGGTGATGCCGAATCCAACGTCCTTCTGTGCTCTCCGGCTATGATCTTGAAGCCAGCAGGCATGCCGGCGCATTGATGCAGTTTTAGTATTGACAGATAAACTACCACATTGTAGTATTTTTGTCAAACGGCATCCTCACAAGACAGCGAGCGTATCTCAGGAACGGGACCAGGCATCGCCTTTGACGAACCGCAAACCTCGTGACCCCCAACCGGTGCGTCGCCTTTCTTCTCCGGCCTCCGTCGAGGGGAGACTCACAGAACCAGCCCTTCTCCAATTGAGAGGTATTCGTGGAAGCAAAAGAATTCGCAGATATCCGTAGGAGGCTGAGCAAGACCCAGAAGCAGATGGCGGAGCTTCTGGGAGTGTCTGTAAAAGCGGTCCACAGCTATGAGCAGGGATGGCGACAGGTGCCGGTTCATGTGGAAAGGCAGATTTTTTTTCTCCTCTCCAGGATGCCCGAAATCAGAGATACCTTGAAAGCCTGCTGGTCCGTGAAGAAGTGTCCTGCTGCTCTGAAGCGAAAGTGTCCGGCCTGGGAGTTCAGATCGGGGACCATATGCTGGTTTATCAATGGAACCGTCTGCGGGGGTGAGGCGAGGGGTGACTGGAGAGAGAAAATGAGCATGTGTCGGGAGTGTGAGGTCTTCGCTTTATTGCTTGCCGGGCAAGAGAAGTGATGGAGCGATCGAAAGGCTGCTATTGTTCAGCCTGCCGGCGCACCCGTCCTGTACTGTTGAGGGAAGAAAAGAGCCGCCCCGGGGGGGACCAATCCTCGGAGCGGCTCTCTGTGCAGGGTGTCCAGCAAAAGGAGGTAATGCCAAGCTGCCACCCGGCTTTCCGTTGAAGAGGAACACTCACGCCGAAAACCGTTTTTCCTTTTCCCGGCAATGAATTCCGCCCTCACCAATTTCAAGCTGATTAATAATACCACAATGTGGTATACGTCTGCAACTCTTTTTTCAACTCGGGGACAAAAAAGGAGAGAAAAAGCATGGAAAATCACTACAGGTTCAGTACTCTTGCCCTTCACGCAGGTCTAAAAGTAGATGAGACGCTTTCCAGAGGGACGCCTGTCCACCGGACCAGTTCCTATCTCTTCAAGAATACCAGGCATGCGGCGGACCTTTTCGCCCTGAGGGAATCCGGAAATATCTATACGCGTCTCATGAATCCGACCCATGAGGTGCTCGAACAGCGGATGGCCGCTCTTGAGAATGGGGCGGCTGCGCTGGCTGTGGCCTCGGGAACCGCCGCTATCTTTTATACTGTCATCAATATATGCGGTATGAACGATGAAGTGGTTTCGGCGAGCACCCTGTACGGCGGCACGTATACCATGTTCGACAGTATCCTGCCTGAACTCGGAGTGAGAACACGATTTGTCGATCCATCTGATCCCGAGAATTTCGAACGGGCGATCAATGACAAGACGAGGATGCTCTACGTGGAATCCATCGGGAACCCAATTCTTGATGTGACCGATGTCGGCGAAATCGCGAAGGTAGCGGAGAAACACCATCTCCCGCTCGTGGTGGACTCCACATTCACTACCCCCTACCTTTTCAGACCGATCCGGCACGGCGCGGATATTGTCATTCATTCGCTCACCAAATGGCTGGGCGGACACGGGACCGGGATCGGGGGGATTGTGGTCGACAGCGGGACTTTTGACTGGACCGACAGCAAGTTCCGTCTTTTCAATGAGCCCGATCCTTCATACCACGGGCTCCGCTACGCACATGATCTCGGAGATTCGAATCCTCTTGCCTTCGTCATGAGGATGAGACTGGTTCCCCTGAGAAACCTGGGAGCATGCATCAGTCCGGATAATGCGTGGATGTTTCTCCAGGGAATCGAGACACTTCCCCTGAGAATGCAGCGGCACTGTGAAAATGCCATGCACACTGCGCAGTTTCTGCAGGACCATCCGCTGGTGAAGTGGGTCAGGTATCCGGGATTGAAAGATGATCCTGCCCACGAGGTTGCCTCGCGGCAGTTCGAACACGGGTTCGGCGGGATGGTGGTCTTCGGCATCGAAGGAGGGAGAGCGTCCGGCGAAAAATTCATTGACAGTCTGAAGCTGATATCTCATCTGGCGAATGTGGGCGACGCGAAGACGCTGGCGATCCATCCGGCCAGCACGACCCACTCTCAGCTCTCGGAAGAACAGCAGCAGTCAGGCGGCATTTCTCCGGATCTCATAAGGCTCTCGGTGGGAATCGAAGATGTGGAAGACATTATCGAGGATCTTGATCAGGCCTTGAAAAGAACGACTTGAAAGACAGGCGCAAGGCATAGGGCGCAGGGCGTAAGACAAAAGAGGAAGAGTGACAGTTTATCCGGAATGACATGAAAACCAACCGGCAAACCGGCTAACCGGTCAACGGGCAAACATGAGCGAATACATAGAACACGACAAGACCGGGAAGAGCGTAGGTCTGGTGGAAAAGGAGTTTTTCACCTTTGCGAGCCCTCCCAATGAGATGTGCCTCGAAAACGGGGCCAGGCTTGGGCCTTTGACCCTGGCGTACGAGACATACGGCACTCTGAATCGGGATAGAAGCAATGCAATTCTGGTGTGTCATGCGCTTTCGGGGGATTCGCACGCAGCAGGGTATTACTCCGAGGATGATCCCAGGCCGGGATGGTGGGACATTATGGTTGGTCCCGCGAAGGGCATTGATACGGAGAAGTATTTTGTGATCTGTTCCAATATCCTGGGAAGCTGCATGGGATCCACAGGGCCCTGTTCCATTGACCCCCGCACAAACAGGCCATATGGCCTCGAATTTCCTGTGGTGACCATCGGAGACATGGTAAAGGCCCAAAAGGCGCTGGTGGAGCACCTGGGAATAGAGAGACTCCTCGCAGTAGTGGGCGGGTCCATTGGGGGAATGCAGGTCCTGGAATGGTCGGTAAGGTACCCGGGGAGCGTGAACTCCGCCATCCCCCTTGCGACCACCACAAGGCATTCCGCCCTGGCCATCGCTTTCAACGAGGTGGCGAGACAGGCCATTATGGCGGATCCCAACTGGAGTAAGGGGAACTACCATGGAGGTCCTACGCCCGACACCGGACTGGCGGTGGCGAGAATGATAGGGCATATTACGTATCTTTCCGACGAGGCCATGCGGCATAAATTCGGGCGGCGACTCCAGGGGAGGAACAACTTTTCTTTTCATTTCGATGCGGATTTCCAGGTGGAAAGCTATCTGCGTTACCAGGGCTCCAAGTTTGTAGGGCGTTTTGACGCCAATGCCTTTCTCTACATTACCAAAGCTGCAGACTATTACGACCTGCCGAACCAGCATGATTCCGGATCTGCCGTGGAAGCCTTTTCAAAGGCAAGAGCGAAATTCCTGGTGGTGTCTTTCACGTCCGACTGGCTTTATCCCACCTATCAATCCAAGGCCATGGTGCAGGCCATGAAAAAATGTGGTCTCGATGTCAGTTTTTGCGAAATCGAGGCTAAGTGGGGGCATGACGCCTTTCTCCTGCCCAATGAGAGACTGTCCTCCCTCATAAAAGGGTTCCTGGTGCGTGTTGCAAAAGACGGGGGCAAGGCAGAAGATGCGCTTTGATCTTCGTACAATCGCGTCTTTGATCTCGCCCGGATCCACGGTACTGGACCTCGGCTGCGGAAACGGGGAACTTCTCTATTACCTGGAAAAAGAGAGGGGCGTTTCAGGCACCGGGATCGAGAAGAGCGAAACCGAAGTGGCCAAGTGCATCGAACGGGGTCTTTCGACCCTCCAGGGAGATATCAATACAGAGCTTCTTGATTATCCGGATGAGGCATTCGACTACGTGATCCTGAGCCGGACCTTGCAGCAGGTTTACGAACCGGCGGAATTGATTCGTTCCCTGTTGCGCGTGGGGAAAATGGGAATCGTCAGCTTCCCCAATTTCAGCCATTGGCGTGTCCGCCTGCAGCTGCTGGGAAGCGGGTATGCTCCGGTTACCCGGGAGCTTCCTTACGAATGGTACGACACTCCCAATATCAGGGTGATTACCCTCAAAGATTTCAGGAAGTTTTCCAAAGACGTGGGATTTCGAATCCTGAAGATGATGGCCATTGTCAGCGATTTTGACGGCACGAGCGGCCGCTTGGTGACATTCATGCCCAACCTGCGGGCAACCCATGGGATCTTCCTGATCGGGAAAGAACAGGGAAACAAGACGGAATAGCCCCGACCGAAACCGGTTGCTTCTTCTCCCTCCACTCGCGTTTATAGACGAAAATGGAATCTGACCTGGATTCGATCTGACATGGAAGCCTTGTCGAGAAAGTCGGAACTGGTGTATAATAAAATAAACATGAGATCTGTTAACCTATGACAGAGAAGGAGCGAACCATGGCTGAGATCTTGACCCGGGTAACCGAGATAGTAGGAAGAACACCGCTTGTCAGGTTGAATCACGTGACCGAGGGCCTCAGCGCGGTGGTCTACGCAAAACTGGAATCGCAAAATCCGCTGGGCAGTGTCAAGGATCGAATCGGCGTCGCCATGATCCAGGCGGCAGAAGATCAAGGACTGGTCGGACCGGGCGCCACCATCGTGGAACCCACCAGCGGGAACACGGGCATCGCCCTGGCAATGGTCAGTGCTGCGAGAGGGTACCGCCTCATTCTGACCATGCCTGAAACCATGAGCCTTGAAAGGAAAAAACTCCTGAAACACCTGGGAGCGGAACTGGTCCTGACGCCCGGCCCTGGAGGCATGAAAGGGGCGATCAGCAAGGCGGGGGAGATTCTTCAAAATACGCCGAGAGCCTACATGCCAAACCAGTTTAAAAACCCGGCCAACCCCGCCATACACAGAAAGACGACCGCCGAGGAGATCTGGCGGGACACCGACGGCAACGTGGACATCTTCGTTGCCGGGGTGGGGACCGGCGGTACCATTACCGGCGTTGCCGAAGTGATTAAACAGCGGAAACCGTCGTTTCGGGCGATCGCGGTTGAACCGGCGGATTCGCCGGTCCTTTCGGGCGGCACGCCCGGGCCGCACAAGATCCAGGGGATCGGAGCGGGATTCGTGCCGGAAGTTCTCAACACTTCCATCATCGACGACATTGTGACCGTGCACAACGATCAAGCCCTGGAGACGGCGAGGAGACTGGCGCGGGAAGAAGGGATCCTGTGCGGCATTTCATCGGGGGCGGCTGCCTGGGCAGCGCTGGAAATCGCGTCAAGGCCGGAGAATGAGGGAAAACAGATTGTCGTTGTCCTCCCGGACACCGGGGAGCGCTACCTGAGCACCGATCTGATTGTAGAATAGTGTCCATCCACAAATGGAATTTGGGCACGAGCGGGTTTCCAGTCCAGAAATGAGAATAGGTGCTTTTCCATTCGGTTCCTGCGCGAAACGAGTCCGCGGGGAGGGACAGTTGTTCCTTCTGAGGAGGTTGATGAATGGCTGAAGTAGTTCAGAAAGAAGTCTTGAACCCACAGATTGTCAGGCTCAAGATTGCTGCGCCGCTCATTGCGGAAAAAAGAAGGCCGGGCCAGTTCGTGATCCTCCGGGTTCATGAAAAGGGTGAGCGGATACCCTTGACTATCGTGGATTCCGATCCCTCCGATGGGACGATTACCCTCATTTTTCAGGTGGTGGGCAAGACAACGCATATGCTTTCGGAGCTGAGAGAAGGTGACAGCATTCCGGACGTGGCGGGACCGCTGGGGAGGCCGACCGAAATTGAGATGGTGGGCACCGTCGTTGTAGTCGGGGGAGGAATAGGAGCGGCGGTCGCCTATCCGATTGCCAAAGGGATGAAGCATGCGGGAAACAGGGTTATAACAATTCTCGGCGCAAGAAGCAGGGATTTGCTCGTTTTGGAGAAGGAACTTGCTTCCGCTTCGGATGAAATCATCGTGACGACAGACGACGGGTCTTACAAACGACACGGCATGGTTACAGAACCCCTCAGAGAACTTTTGGAACAGGGGGGCATCGATGAAGTCCTGGCCATAGGACCCGTTCCCATGATGCGGGCGGTCAGCGAAATGACGAAAGAATACAATGTTCGGACCCAGGTGAGTCTCAATCCCATCATGGTGGACGGGACGGGCATGTGCGGCGCCTGCCGGGTCAATATTGCCGGCAGGATAAAATTTGCCTGTGTGGACGGGCCCGAGTTTGACGCCCACCAGGTGGACTTCTCGGATCTCCAGATGAGATTGACCGCGTATCGAGAAGAAGAAAAGGCGTCTCATGAGAAATACCAGGGCCGCAGATGAAGTGATCTAGAGTTTGGAGTGAACTAAAGTGAGCTAGAGTTAATGGAAAGCTTCGCTTTTCTTTTCAATAGAGTGGGAGGCAATTCCTTAACTCTAGTCACTTGAGGCAATCTAGGTCACTCTAGTCGCTCTGAAGATACAGGGAAAGACGAGGACGTTCAATAGAGACTGCTCAAAGGCGAGCCCTCTGGAACGGATCTTTACTTGAATTGGGGTATCGGCTTGGAAAATAAGGGAGACAAGAAGAAGATACGGCCTGACCGGATCCTGGTGGAGGAAAGAGCCCCGAAAGAACGGGTGAAGGATTTCGGGGAAGTCCCTCTGGGATATACCGTGGAACAGGCAAAGGATGAGGCAGGGCGCTGTCTTGATTGCAGGAACC
>CAZEGG010000006.1:0-1761 GCA_964511755.1 uncultured Desulfobacteraceae bacterium
AGTAATGAAAGGAGGGATGTATCATGTTATTGAGAAGAAGAACTGGCTGGCCCGCATGGGGCTGGAGAAGCCCATTTGAGGAACTGGAACGTATGAGAAGAGAGATGGACTGGCTCAACAGCGATCTTTCGAGAGGTCTTTTTGCGGAACCCTCAGCCGGCGTGTTTCCTCTCATGAATGTCACCGAAGACGGAAACAGCTACTACGTCCGTGCCGAGCTCCCCGGTCTCAAGGCTGATGAACTGGCCATATCCGTGACGGGGGACACCCTCTCCATCTCTGGTGAGAGGAAGCTCGCCGCTGAAGACGAGAAGGCCCAGTATCATCGAAGGGAAAGAGAAGCAGGCACATTCAGCCGAATCGTGAGACTGCCCGGGCAGATTGATACGGGCAAGGTGGAGGCTCGCTGTACTGATGGTGTCCTAACGGTTATTCTGCCTAAGGCTGAATCGGCTAAACCCAAACAGATTGCTATTAAGGCATCGTAATCCAAATCGAACTGGAAAGGAGGGATACAAAATGGCGGACAGTGGAAGCAAGGCCCTTCAGGCGAAAGAGAAAGCGGAAGTGAGCACACCGGCCGAGCAGACAAGGCCGGGGCTGGTGTTTACGCCGGCGGTGGACATTTTCGAAACGGATAAAGAGATTACTCTGCTGGCTGATATGCCCGGTGTAAAAGCGGAAGATCTTGATATTGATCTCCATGATAATGTGCTCACCTTGAATGCCGAGGTGCAGGCACCCGAAGGCGACGGTGAACTGGATGTGATCAGGGAATACCGCACCGGCAAATACTACCGGCAGTTTACCCTGTCGCAGGTTATTGACCAGGCAAAGATAATGGCTGAACTGAAGGACGGTGTCCTTCGGCTCAGGCTTCCAAAAGTGGAGGCGGCGCAGCCGCGTAAAATAGCAGTGAACACAGCATGACCTCATCTATCAGAGAGCCGCTGATTTGTTGAATTGATGTCATCTGAGCCAAAGTTTACTACCACAATTTTGCAGGGCAATGATTATGCAAAATTATTATGTTGTCTTAGGTGTCAGTAAAGGCGCAAACCTGGACAAAATTAAGAGAGCCTTTCGGACGGTTGTGAAAAAACACCACCCGGATGTGACTCACAGCCAGGAAAGTAAGCAGAGATTCCTCGAAATCAGAGAGGCCTATGAGACCTTGAGCGATGACCTGAAGAGAAGGCAATATGATGAAGAGTTGGAAAGGCAGGGATCATCGCTCAGGGTCAGAAAGGTCCCAGAAATAATTGACGCGAGGACATCTCGACTGAACGAGATGGAACGCTTGTTTACTTCATCTGCTGACGATTTTTTTGAAGGGTTTCTCCCTGGATTTTTTGATGCAGGCGAACGCAGACCCAGGGGAAAGGATCTTTATTTTGAGGTTATACTATCCCCGTCAGAGGCTGCCGACGGCGGACTTTATCCTGTCACCGTTCCGGTATTGGAACCGTGTCCGAACTGCAGAAGATCAGGCTTTTTTGAAAACTTCTTCTGTCCGGTGTGCAATGGTTATGGGAGGGTCCGTTCGCACAGAGAATTTTCTCTGAGTATACCGCCCAACGTGCCGCATGGAACTGAGATACGGCTGTCTTTAGAGGACATCGACTTAAGGAATGTGTATTTGAATGTGGTTGTCTACATAGATCCCCACTTAGAAGACTTTTTGGAGCAATAAAGATGGAGGGAATGAAAATGAAGCTATGGGATCGGATACAAAGGGGGATGGAAGCCGGTTTTGATGCA